>JALVAI010000305.1 GCA_027011235.1 Desulfobulbaceae bacterium | reverse complement strand
CCAAGTTCACCGGGATCCTGGATGCCGTCGTTATCGGCGTCGTACCAGATGGTATCACCGATGGTGCCCTTGGAGTTGTAGCCGAAATCAACATCGTTGTTGACCGGGTTGGCCGCATCCAGGGTGACTGAAGCGGAGTTTGGTGTATTTGGTGTTGTCGTATGCGGGTCATCAAGGTCATGGGTCTGGCTGTTGCCAGCCGGCAGGGTGGCGGGATCAACTGCCACTGTGTAATCACCAAGAAAGAGGTTTTCAAAGGAGTAATGGCCGTTTTCATCGGTTGTCGTGGTAATGGTATCATCGGCCTGGCCATCATGGTCAAGGTCTCCTGTCAGGGTAACCGTTACTCCGGCAAAGCCGTTTTCGTCCGGGTCCAGGATGCCGTCGCCATTACTATCGTTCCATACCGTGTCACCGATGGCGCCGGAACCGGTGTAGCCGAAATCAACCCGGTCCGTGTTTTCGCCAACACCCAGGGTGTAGAGGGTGGTGGAGTCCGGAGAACTGGTTGCGCTGTCCAGATCATAGGTGGGCGTTGCACCGGCCGGTAGCGTGCCGGTCGCAACGGAAATGGTATAATCGGCTGCCGGTAAATGATCAAAATGATAATTGCCGCCCGCGTCGGTAACGGCCGTGTCCGTGTATTCGTCAACACCATCGCCATCGACATCAGCGGAAATGGTGACCGTGACCCCGGCCAAGCCGAGTTCGGTTCCTTCCTGGACGCCATTGTTGTTGACATCATACCAGACCGTATCACCAAGGGAGCCGGTGCCGGTGTAGCCGAAGTCCACGGTGTCATCATTGGAGCCTGCGGCAAGGACATGATCAACAGTATTTGCGCTGCCGGTTCCATCCTCATCATAGGTCTGGTGCCAATTGGAAGAGCCACCAGGCAGCGTGGTATCATCAACAGTTATGGTGTAAGTACCGCCAAGGAGATGATCAAAGCTGTAACTGCCGTCATCGGCCGTTGTTGTTGTGGCGGTATAGTCAGTGGTACCGTCCCCATCGATATCGCCGCTCAGGGTGACGGTAACCCCGGCAAGCCCGGCATGGATTCCATCGTTTTGATTGGAATCGGCATCGGCATCATACCAGACATAATCACCAATGGAGCCGGTGCCCTGAATGCCAAAGTCGATATCATCACGGTCCTGATCAGCCCCCAGGGTAAAGGGGGTTGTGTTGTCAGGCGATCCCGTGCCGCCGTCCTGGTCATAGGTTGGGGTGGAACCCGCAGGCGGCGTTACGGTAATATCGTAATCACCGGCCGGCAGATGGTCAAAACTGTAGTGTCCATGTTCGTCCGTTGTGGTGGTGGCAGTGTACTCATCCACTCCGTCACCATCAATGTCAGCGGTCAGGGTAACGGTCAGGCCACCGATGCCATCTTCCGCCGGTGTCCCTGTTGTGCCGTCATCCTGTACTCCGTCACCATCAACATCAAACCAGACCGTGTCACCCACCGAGTTTTGACCTGTGTAGCCGAAATCAATGTCGGTCCGGTGCTGGCCGCTGGTCAGGCTGATACTGGTTGCGGTGTTGTCCAGGGCGACTGTGCCTTCATCCAGGTCATAGGTCTGGTGAAAGCCGGCCGCGGTCAGGTCTGTGGGGTTGACGCCGCCGCTGGTGGCAGGGTCAACTGAGATGACATAGTTGTCAAAGGCAGCAAGATTGGTGAACTCGTACCGGCCATCAGCATCAGTGCGTACTGTCTGGGTGAATTCAGGGGTGCCGTCACCATCGACATCAGCGCTTATGGTCACATCAACTCCACTGATACCGACATCACCGGAAGCAGCATCAAAGGGGCCGCCGTCTCCTGCCGCATCAAAGAAGACCGTGTCGCCTAAAGATGCATCGGTGACGACGGTAAAAGCCGCATTATCCGCATCCTGATCACCGTCAACAGGTGAGGTCCCGGAATCATCATAGGTCCGTTCATTGGTATCAGTGCCGTTCTGGCTGGACCAGTCGGCATCAATGGTGTTGACGTGGTTGCCGCCCTGAAAGCCGGCAGCCATGACTGTGACCGTATACTGGATCTCGACATAACCG
>JALVAI010000304.1 GCA_027011235.1 Desulfobulbaceae bacterium | reverse complement strand
AAACTTGGAAACCTTGTTGAAAAAGGCGGTGTCATACTCATCCCCCTCGACCACAAAAAAATCGCCTTCGCCGATGCGGAAATTGCGGCCAAACGGCTGGACGATGCCACCGATCATAAAGCCGGGAGAGGACCCGGCCCCATGCAGGGCAGTGGCCAGCAGGGAGGAGGTGGTGGTTTTGCCATGGGTGCCGGCAACCACCAGGGAGCGATGATCGGTCAGGAAAAAATGGCCCAGGGCCTGGGGCATGGAGACATAGGGGATTTTCTTTTCGGCCAGGGCGACCGCCTCGGGATTGATTGCCCGGATCACATTGCCGACCACCACAAGATCCGGTGCGGGTTCCAGATTGGCCGGATCATAACCGGCCATGACATCGATGGCCTGATCAGCGAGGAAATCGGACATGGGGGGATAGACGTTTTCATCGGAACCGGTAATCCGGTATCCCTGTGCCTTCAGCATACCGGCCAGGGCAGCCATACCGGTACCGCAGATGCCCATGATATGAATATGGCGGCAGGAAGGGGGAACCCGGTTAAGGGCGGGATCAAGAACGGATTGGCTCACGAATCCTCCCCGGAGCGAACGGTTTCGCGAACAGTTGTATATACGCGTCTGAAGGTGGTATCAAAGTTGGCCGGAGTCAACCGGCCCACCTCGATAAACTTGACGACAATCTCCTTGCTCACCTTGAAAATCGCCTCATCCGACACCATCCGATTTTGGTGGCCAGCAGTTTCTGTTGTTTTCTTGCCCATATATCCACCCACCCATCTGTTTGTCCGGCAAAAAATCGCTTGTGGAGAAAAATTGTGGAGAAAAAAATTCCCTCTGTTACAGGAAGAAGGCCAATTCTTTACCAAAAGGTAACAGAGGGAACCGTCCGCGCGGGAAAAACCTCATCAGCACTCCCCGGCAGGTTTGCTATTTCAAAAAGGTCGCCAAAACAAAAAACGGAAATCCGCAATCAATATTTACTCAGACCTTGATAATCCACGGCCCCGGCATAGGCGATCAGGTCTGGCCGCTGCACGTTCCGTCCCTTGACCGTGACCATGAACCGACCGGCAACCACAATATTGACATCGCCACTGTGGTTTCCCTTGTTATACTTGACAATGGCCCGCTGGCCCTTGATTGTTTCCAGGGTGCCGCCGCCGGCCCCGGCAAACATCGGATTGTTGAGCATCATCATCACCGACTGCAGCACCGGCGAATCGGACACAATTTCAACCTCAACCGTTGCCGGCCCCCTGGTGTATTTCCTGCTCACAGTGACCCCGCCCCCGAAAACGGCTGTTCCCATGGCCTGGGCGCTGGCCTCCTGGGCCTGCCAGCCGGCAAGGGGTTTGGGCAGCAGGGATTTCATCTTTTCACTCTTTTTCTGCCTGATCAACTGGGCGGCGTAGTCCACATTGGATGCCGCTCCGGCCAGGTCTCCGGCCTTGTACTGTTTGACCGCCTGCTCGATGGTGGCCAGGACATCATCCTGGGCCGGTTGGCCGGCGCTGCTTTGCCGTTTGTTCTCTGCCGGGGCGGCCTGGGCGGTCTTCTGCGCCGCAAAACAGACAACACCGCCGGACAAAACCTGCAGGGAGATCAGAAAGGAGAGACAAAAACAAAAATATTTCATTGAAGAGCCTGGGGAAATAGGAGTAAAAGGGTACGGTATTGCGTTTGTACCCCGTACCGACAATAATCAACTCAACAGATAGATACCAACAGGAATTTTTCGTGTCAAGGATCATGGCCAGCCTGAAAAAGGTTCCTGATCCGGTACACTCCTTGCCCATGGCGACGAAAAATTCCGTGCCCAGGGAATACCCAGCCCTCTTTTGAAAGAAAAATTTTGAAAGAAAACAGTTACGAGAAGAAAATGAATCTTGTTATAGGCGGAAGCGGCTTTATCGGCGCCCACCTGGTGCGTGAACTTATCCGAAACGGCGAACAGGTCAGGGTTTTTGACCGGGACCCCTTTCCCATTGACATACCGGAACAACCAGAGGAAACGGTCCGGGGAGACATCCTGCGACCCGATGACCTCTTCCAGGCCATGCAG
>JALVAI010000303.1 GCA_027011235.1 Desulfobulbaceae bacterium | reverse complement strand
TGGTTGATCTGATTGCCGCCCAGACCAAAGATCCGTTCAAGGTACTGGTGGCGACCATTCTCTCCGCCCGCACCAAGGACGAGGTAACGGCTGCTGCAAGCCGTCGTCTGTTTAAACGGGCCGCAACCGCGACCGAGCTGGGACGGATCCCGGTTGCCGAGCTGGAGAAAATCATCTACCCGGTCGGTTTTTTCAGAAACAAGGCAAAGTACCTGGCCGCACTGCCCGGCGTGCTTGCTGAAAAATTTTCCGGCCGGGTTCCGGACACCATTGACCAGCTTGTGCAACTGCCGGGCGTGGGCAGGAAAACAGCAAATCTTGTCGTTGCCGTTGCCTTTGGCAAACCGGCGATCTGTGTCGATACCCATGTCCACCGGATCATGAATATCTGGGGCTATGTCCAGACCAGGACCCCGCTTGCAACCGAGATGGCCCTGCGGGAAAAATTACCGCCCCGGTACTGGATCAACATCAACTCCATCCTGGTGGCATTTGGCCAGGGCACCTGCAGGCCCCGGCGTCCCAAATGTGACAGCTGCGTCATTGCCGATCTCTGCCCGAAGATTGGTGTTACCCCCCGAAAGACCCGGCCGGATGATACGAAAAATGCGAAAAATACGGGAAATACGAAAAGTACGCGCAAAAAAGATGACCTTTTTCTTGTCTCCTGGAATGTCAATGGCCTGCGGGCTGCCTTGAAAAAGGGATTTCTCGACAACTTCTTTGAACTGGATGCCGACATATTCGCCCTGCAGGAGATCAAGGCCCTGCCCGATCAGCTGCCCGATGACGTCCGGCAAATCCCCGGTTATCATATCTTCTGGTATCCGGCCCAAAAAAAAGGATACTCGGGAACCGCTGTCTTCAGCAAAAGAGAACCCCTGTCCGTGCAATATGGTCTGGAGGAAGAGAGTTTTGATGCCGAGGGCCGGGTACTGACCCTTGAATTTGGTGATTTCTACTTTATAACAGCCTATTTTCCCAATGCCCAGCCCGGATTAAAGCGGATTGATTTCAAACAGCGGTTCAACAACAGGATCCTGGCCCACATGGACCGTCTGGCCAGGAAAAAATCCGTGGTCCTCTGCGGCGATCTCAACGTGGCCCACAAACCCATAGACCTTGCCAACCCCGAGGCCAATGAAAAAAACCCCGGCTACTCGCCGCAGGAACGGGCCTGGATGGATGAGGTCATCCGGGCCGGCTATGTGGATACCTTTCGCCTGTTCAACAGTGATCCCGGCCAGTACAGCTGGTGGAGTTACCGGTTCAATGCCCGGGCAAAGAATATCGGCTGGCGCATAGACTATTTTCTGGTCGATCCCGGCAGCCGCGACCGGGTTCTTGATGCGGCCATCCATGATGATATCACCGGCTCGGACCACTGTCCGGTCAGCCTGCGATTCAAGTGAGGGACATGATTATGGCGGACCATGTATATCGCATCGTTATTGCCGATGATCACAGCCTGATTCGTAAAGGGCTGCGTACCATTATTGAGCTCGAATCCGACATGCAGGTCATCGGAGAAGCGGGTGACGGCGAGGAATTATTGCGATTTCTCGCCCGTGAGCAGCCGGATATGGTGATCATGGATATTTCCATGCCCAACTTAAACGGCATTGATGCCATCGGCAGGGTACTGGCCCTCTATCCCGAAATCCGCATCCTGATTTTGACCATGCACCGGAACAGCCAGTATTTTTATAATGCCGTTTCCGCCGGCGCCCACGGCTACCTGATCAAGGATGATTCGGATACCGAGTTGCTGACCGCCATTGATACCGTCCGTTCCGGAAAAACCTATATCTCGCCGCAGCTCTCCTCCGAGGTCGCCGATACCATGCTCTCCGCCTTTCGCGAGCACCGGGATCCATCCATTATCAGCCTGACTCCACGGGAACGTGATGTCCTTGACCTTGTCGTCAAGGGCCATACCAGCAAACAGATCGCCGACATTCTCTGTTTGAGTCCGCGAACCATTGACCATCACCGGGCCAGTCTTTTGAAAAAATTCAAGATGAAAAATACGGTCGACCTGGTGAAATATGTCGTCAAAAATTCGCTT
>JALVAI010000302.1 GCA_027011235.1 Desulfobulbaceae bacterium | reverse complement strand
GCGGGATCTCCGCAGTTCCACCGCTTCCCGGCGACTCTATTCGGAATCCATGCCCCTGTTACAGATCGAGTTCATCGCCAAAGACAACACAAACTCCCCGGTCCACATCATCTTCGGCTTTAACCGTGCCACCCTGCGAGATGCCGTTGCCAGGGCCATGGCCACCCTGCGCCGGGCCATTGTACTCTTTTTTGTCCTCGGCCTGAGCTGTCTGCTGATTGCCCTTGGCATAACCATCTGGGCGGCAAAAAAAACGCGCTGGCTGGAAGCACGGATGCAGAAACTTTACCAAAGGGCAAAAATCGCCGAACTCATGTCCGGCCTGGTCCACGACCTGCGCAACCCCCTGGCCAGTTTCAGGGCCAACCTCTCCTCCCTGCGTATCCTGCCGGAAGAACGGGACGAAATCATAAAGGAAATGGATCAGGACCTGGTACGGCTGGATGATAAACTGACCTCCATGCTCAACCTGACAAAACAGCGTGACGAACAGGTCGCCAGGGTGGATGCCGGGCAGCTGCTGCAGGAGATCGATCGATTGAGTGCCCCGATTCTATTGAAAAACAATCTGGAACTGCGTTGCCGGGCAGTGGTCCAGGGGCCCATCCTGGTCATGGAGAACGCCATCCGGGACGTCCTGCTCAACCTGGTCATCAATGCAGCGGAAAGCGGACAACAGGAGGGCATGATAGACTGCGAAATCCGGACCGAGCCCGGCAGGCTTATAATTACGGTCCGGGACAGGGGTAATGGACTGCCGGAAAAAACCGATATATTTGCCCCCTTTGTCACCACCAAGGAGCAGGGACACGGGCTGGGGCTGGCCATCTGCCGCCGGAGCGTTGAAGCACATGGCGGCACCATTCGGGCGACCGACAGGAATGGTGGCGGCACGGTTTTCACCATCATCATGCCCCAGCCTCCAAATATGGAACCAGGAGTATAACCATGCCGGACAACCTCCCCGACCTTGACGGAATTCATATCCTGGTCCTTGACGATGACCCGGCAATTCAGCGCAGCCTGGCCCGGGCATTGCGGGGCATGGGCGGCGAAGTGGTCACTGCCGGCGGCCTGCGGGAGGCCGGCCTGCTGCTCGAATCCGCTCCCGTTGATGTGGTCCTGGCCGATCTCAAACTGAAAACGGGCACCGGTCTTGATCTTCTGCCCGAGTTCCAGAAACGGTATCCCGAGGGTCTGTTCTATCTCATCACCGGCCATGGCTCCGTGGACAGTGCGGTCAGCGCCATAAAACACGGGGTCCGTGACTATCTGCAAAAGCCGGTTGATCCAATCGTCCTGGCGCGAAGGCTGCAGCGCGATGTCGCCGCCCGAGCCCCTTCCTGCCTGGAAAACAAACTCTATCCCTACCTGCTCTTCCAGGATCCGGTCATGGGTGAGGCCCTGGCCGATATCCCCAGATTCGCGGCCCTGGACGAACCGGTCCTTATTGGCGGTGAAACCGGAACAGGCAAGGAACTGGCGGCCATGGCAATCCACCGGATAAGCCCGAGAAGTGCGGGCCCCTTTGTGGCGGTCAACTGCGGCGCCATTCCTGAATCCATGCTGGAAAGCGAGCTCTTTGGCCATGAACGCGGCGCCTTTACCGGCGCCACCGGTCTCCATCGCGGCCGTTTTGAGCAGGCCTCCGGCGGCACCCTGTTTCTGGACGAGATCGGTGAAATGCCGCTCCAGTTTCAGGTTCGTCTGCTGCGGGTGCTGGAAGAGCGGACAATCCAACGTATCGGCGGCGAGAAACCCCTGCCCGTTGATGTCCGCATTGTGGCCGCCACCCACCGTGATCTGCATGAGGATGTGAAAGCCGGACTCTTTCGCCGGGACCTCTTCTACCGGCTGGATGTTCTCCAGGTGCAGCTGCCGCCCCTGCGGCAGCGGAAACAGGACATTATCCTGCTGGCCAACCATTTCCTCCGGCGCACCCTGGAAGAAATGGGTCGGCAGAGCCAGCCGCCTCTCTTTACCAGCCAGGCCCAATCCCTGCTGTCAGCCTATTCCTGGCCCGGCAATATCCGAGAGCTCCGTAACCAGATGACCAGGCTGGCCGTGCGGCTG
>JALVAI010000301.1 GCA_027011235.1 Desulfobulbaceae bacterium | reverse complement strand
GAGCTGTGATCTGGTCCGGCGGCCCGGTGATATGGCCGTGCGCGGCGGCATTATCGATATCTTCCCGCCGGCTGCCGAAGGCGAAGCCCTGCCCCTGCGGCTTGATTTTTTCGGCGACACCATTGAATCCATCCGCAGCTTTGATCCGGTGAGCCAGCGCTCCAGAGAGGAACTGGAAGAGGCCGTTCTGCTGCCGGCCACTGACCTGCTCTTTCCAGCCAAAGGGAACAGGAAGTGGCTTGATCTCCTGGGCCGGGAAATCAAAGCCCTTTCCTGGCCGCAGGAGACCGGAGAGGAACTGTTTGACCGGTTATCGGCCCGGATTCCCTTTGCCGGTTGTGAATTTTTCCTGCCGCTGCTCTATCTCGACAGCCACAAAACCGAGACCTTTTTTGATTACCTGCCCGCGGACAGCCTTCTTGTCACCTTTGATCCGGTTGCGGGCAAGCAGACAAACGAGCTGCTGCGGGAACGCATTCTGACAAATTATTCCAGGGCCCTCTCCGACAACCAGGCCGCTCTGCCGCCGGAGCAACTGTTCATCACCCCGGATGAGGAGCATGATTGCCGGGCCCGTTTTTCGCAACTCGGGTTCTGCCAGCTCCCGGATCCGGACAGTCCGGCCGAAAGCATGCACCTGTCCTGCGGCGACCACTCCCTGCTTGTCCAGGAAATCGAGCTGCAACGGCAGAAACGTGGTCTGCTGGCGCCGCTGATTGACCGGTTGAGCAACTGGTCCGGCAATGGCGAAACCGCCATCATCGCCTGCAGCTCAACCCGGCAGCGGCGGCATCTTGAAGAAATTATCGGCAGCTATTCCCTGGAAACCGGCCAACTGACCGCACCGGTAACCAATCTGGCCCTTGACGGCAGGCGGATACATCTGGTCAACCACCCGCTGCAACACGGTTTTGACCTGCAAGCGGAGAAGCTGCACATCCTGTCCGGGGCCGAGCTCTTTGGCGAAAAACGGCTCGGACGGAGAAGAAAACCGGGGCGGCCACAGGGGAAACCGGTCCAGCTCGACACCCTTGCCGCCGGTGACATTGTTGTCCACCGGGACCATGGTCTTGGCCGCTTTGCCGGCCTGGTCAACATGGAGCTTGGCGGCCGCCACAGCGATTTTATGCTGATCGAATTTCGCGGCGGCGACAAGCTTTACGTGCCGGTGGACCGGCTGCACTGGGTCAGCCGCTACCAGGGCCTTGGCGACCGGGAACCCAGGTTGGACCGTCTCGGGTCCAGCCGGTGGCAGGCAACAAAAAAGAAGGTCACCGAGGCCGTCTGGAAGGTTGCCGAGGAACTGCTTGACATTTACGCCCGCCGCGAACTGCGCCAGGGACACCGCTTTTCTCCGCCCGGCGAACTGTACCGGCAGCTCGAGGATTCTTTTCCCTACGAGGAAACCGACGGCCAGGCCAGGGCCATTGCCGATGTCCTTGGTGATATGACGGGCAATCATCCCATGGACCGGCTGATCTGCGGCGATGTCGGCTACGGCAAGACCGAGGTTGCCGTCCGGGCCGCCTTCAAAGCCATTGAAGACGGGTTCCAGGTTGCCGTCCTGGTGCCGACAACCGTCCTTGCCGAACAGCATGCCAAGACCTTTCGGGAGAGATTCGCCGGCTTTCCCGTCAACATTGCCTGTCTCAACCGGTTCCGGACCCAGGCCCAGCAACGCGAGATCAGGACAGGACTGGAAAACAGAACCATTGACCTGGTCATCGGCACCCACCGGCTGCTGTCCGGGGATATCGTCTACGACAAACTCGGCCTGCTCATCGTTGACGAGGAGCATCGCTTCGGGGTGACCCACAAGGAAAAGATTAAAAAACTGAAAAGCAACGTCGATGTCCTGACCCTTACCGCCACCCCCATCCCCAGGACCCTGCAGATGTCGCTCCTCGGTATCCGCGATCTCTCCGTTATTTCCACCCCGCCCCGCCGGCGGCGGCCGGTGAAGACCTTTCTGGCCCGCCGCGAGGACCTGGTCATACGCGAGGCCATACATCGGGAACTGCAACGCGGGGGCCAGCTCTTTTTCGTCCATAACCGGGTCCGCTCAATTACCAGG
>JALVAI010000300.1 GCA_027011235.1 Desulfobulbaceae bacterium | reverse complement strand
CACAAAGCCGTTTGACTTCATCCCCTGTTCGGTGTTTACTTTTATTATACAATTCAGGGTGCCTTGAAAAATTAGAACTTTCATTTGAGGTCAAGGAACAGGAAAATTTCATGAAGAAAAGCTCGTTATTTTAACCGATTGTCTTGTTATATTGCACATGCGAGGGGACGGGCTTTGCAGGCGGCTGAAGCCGCCCCTACAGACTACAGATTTGGGGTGCGGGCAAAACCCGCATTAGCCATATGTGAGCATTTTTCATTTTTCTGTCACGCAGAGACCAAGCGGCAATTTTTCAAGGTGGCCTCCAACCTGTTCGGACAGGTATCCAGAGATCACGTGCCGGATATTCCATGACCACAGCAAACACCTCCCATTCTTTCAGACCGACCTCCCCTGCATGTATTGCAGCGCAAAATTCCGCCCCGCCGGCGACCATCCTTGACTGTTCTTCGGATCCCCTTATCCTGCTGGATGAAACTGCCCGCATCCTGATGCTCAACAGGGCTGCCATCCTCTCTTATGCGATCGAGGAAGAAAAGGCTGTTGGCCGCTCCTGCGCCACGCTTTGTTTCCAGGGCAGCGAGCAGATTTTTCAGGCAAACTTTGACAGGTGTCTCCAGACGGCAAAACCGGTTACCTGGGAACGGGAGAGAACCACCACGCCCCATTTCCGGGAACAGATCACTCTGCTGCCCCCGCTACCCTCTGCAGGTACCGGGACAGGAATTATTGTCCATGGCCGAAATATCTCCTGCCAGGAGATGATGGGCGAACAGCTGCTGCTTGCTGACCGGTTCCGCACCCTTGACCGGCTGGCGGGCGGGATCGCCCACCAGGTGCGCAATCCCCTCTCAGCCATCATCCTGTTTAGTGACATTCTCGCCGACGAAAAACGCTTTACCCGCTCCGGACAGGAACTGGAACTGCTTGCCGACATCAACAACAATGTCCGCTTGGTAACCGATATCATCACCAGGGTCATGGGGTTTACCGACAGCAATGCTTCCCCTGCCCGGTGCGTGGATATCAATGAAATGATCCGGGATATTCTACAACTCTGGTCCCCCTTATTGAAAAGGGCCGGCACCAAGGCGGATTTTTTTCCCGAACCCGATCTTCCCTGCGTGACGGGCAACCGGGCAGAACTCGGGCAGGCGGTCTCCGCCCTTGTCCGCAACGCAATAGAGGCCATGAAGGACGGCAACACCCTGACCCTGACAACTACGTATACGCAATCCGCTCAAAACGAAGAAAAAGTGGTCATCACCTGCACCGACACCGGGCCGGGCATTGACGTCAAATTGAAAAAATCAATTTTTGATCCCTTTTTTTCAACCAAGCAGGGCAATAGCGGCATGGGCCTGACCATTGCCCGCCTGATCGTCAATCGTTGCGGCGGCCGAATTTTCTGCCAGAGCGCAGAGGCCGGAAAAACCGTTTTCTGCATAGAGCTGCCTGTTGCCCCGGAACCGCAGGCAAACGAGACCAATCCATGAGCGCGACCATTGTTATCATCGATGACGACCCGGGAATCAGCAAGGCCTTTGCCCTGATCCTGGCGGAAAAATATGAGGTGCGAACGTCCGCAAGCGGGACGGATGGCCTCAAGCTGCTGCAAAAGATCGAACCCGACCTTGTTCTTCTTGATATCGGCCTGCCCGATATGGATGGACTGGAGGTGCTCAAACGGATTAAACAGGCAACCCCGGATACCGTGGTCATCATGGTCACCGCCTACCAGGAGATACGAACGGTCGTCGATGCCGTAAAGATGGGTGCCTATGATTACTTAGTCAAGCCGGTTGACGGCCGGGGACTGCAGGTAACGGTCGGCAATGCTCTGGAGAATAGAACCCTGAAAAATCGTCTCCATATTCTCCAGGAAAGCGAGCGCCAACGGCACGGCACCATGTTCATGGGTACCAGCCGGGCCATGCGGCAAATAATGGAAATGGTTGATAAAATAGCGCCCGGCATTGACACTCCGGTTCTCATTACCGGGGAGACCGGTTCCGGGAAAGGAGTGCTGGCAAGGCAAATCCACTTCGCCTCTCCAGCGGCCGAGGGACCCTTTATCAC
>JALVAI010000299.1 GCA_027011235.1 Desulfobulbaceae bacterium | reverse complement strand
GTTTTGCGATAACATCTTCCACCAGGATTTCGGGCGCAGAAGCTCCGGCGGTAATACCGATCTTTTCCACTCCCTCGAGCCAGGCGGGATCAATTTCATCAGCCGTGTCTATGAGGTGGGCCTTGACGCCTCCATTGTCGGCAACCTCGCGTAACCGGTTTGAGTTTGAGCTGTTTTTTGAACCGACCACCAGAAACAGATCAACCTCGCGGGCCAGCTCGCGGACAGCCGTTTGCCGGTTCTGGGTAGCATAACAGATATCTGTCCGGTCAGGAATGTCTATTTCCGGATATTTTTCTTTCAGCAGGTCGATCAGCCTGCCGGCATCATCCATGCTCAACGTCGTCTGGGTGACGTATCCGACCCTGGATGAATCCTCGATGCTCAGGCGATGAATATCTTCTTCGGAAGAGAGAATATGAACCCTGCCATTGGCCCTGCCATAGGTTCCTTCCACCTCTGGATGGTTTTTATGTCCAATAATCAGGACGTCATAATCTATTTTGTTGAGTCTGGCCACCCGGCGGTGTACCCTGGACACCAGCGGACAGGTGGCGTCAATGGTATGTAACCCTAGCGCTTTGGCCCTTTCTTCAACGGCCTTGGCAACGCCGTGGGCGCTGAATATGGTGATTGCCCCGGTGGGAATATCTTCCAGGGATTCGACAAAGACAGCGCCCTTGTCCGCCAGGGTGCCGACAACATGGGTATTGTGAACGATCTCATGCAGGACATAGACCGGGGCCCCGTATTTTTCCAGGGCCTGATTGACGACGGCTATGGCGCGTTTGACGCCGGCACAGAACCCTCGTGGTTTTGCAAGCAATATTTCCATGGTTGCCTTTTGTGATCAACAAGTTTGTTTGAAATTTGGTTATCCGGTAGGAGCGATCAGTAAATCCTGCCCCTGTAAGGTTGCCATCTTTGGAAAGAATGTCAATAGTGATGGCGTCGTAAAAACTTCGATCTACTGCGTCGTGTGTCCTGTGGCGATTCGTGGGCATACAACATGTATAGTCAAGACCCGCCACAGAACACTACTCCTCGGAGTCTACGCTTACCTGTATATCTGGACTTTTTACGAGTTCATCAATAGTTATGTCCACTGCTGGAGTGGAATGAAAAAACTGCCTTTTTGATGGGCAGCCCGTTAATCATGCGAAGAAAAAAGTGTTATGAAATTGAAACAATCAATCCTGTTTTTACTCTGTTGCCTGTTGTTTTCCCATGCGTCTTTTCATGTTGCCCTGGCAAAAGAAGCTCCTGAAACAGCGGCCCAGGTCGTTGAACAGCTTGACGCCACCCTCCTGCAATGTATGAAAAAGGGGCCGCAGCTCGGATTTTCAGGGCGGTATGCCCTGCTTGAACCGGTGATGAAAAAATATTTCTTTTACTCTTTGATGGTAAAAAAATCAACCGGCTCCTGGTGGCGGAAGATGACCACATCCCAGCAAAAGGAGTTGCTGGCAAAGTACATCACCTGGTCGATCAGTACCTATGCCCATAGATTCTCCAGCTATAAGGGACAGCAGTTTGTTGTGGCGGCAACCAGACCGATACATAAAAAATACATGCAGGTGATCGTCCATATCATAAAACCTGACAAGCGTAAAAGAGTGCTTGAATATCTGCTTGCCAGGGACCAGGAGAAAAAACTGTGGCGGATTGTTGATGTCCGGGTCAAGGGAGTAAGCCAGTTGGCGCTTACCCGGGCCCAGTTCAAGTCCATTTTACAGAAACAGGGAGTGGAAGGACTGCTTGCCCTGCTGGAGGAGAAAATACAAAAGGTCACCCCCAACGGGCATGGTCCATCCAGTTAACAGTGATGCAACCCATTTTCCTCTTGTCACCTCTGATGCCGGCCCTTCCCCTTAATCCGCAGTTCCAGATATGCCGGCAGGACAATCAGGGTACAGACAATCATAAGGGCCACGCTCAAGGTAAGCAGTTTGCCCATTCCGGCCGTGCCCGCATGGTGCATGAACGAGAGGGTGCCAAAACTCATGATTGTCGTCAGGGAGGAGAAAAGAACGGCCCGGGCCGTGGAAGTCTCGAGAATATGGGTATTGATTTCCGAGAGCTCCTTGACTCGCTGTACCACATGGATACCCGAGTCGACGCCGATGCCGAGCAATAGCGGCACTATGATGATGTTAGCGAAGTTAAAGGGGATTTTCAGCAGAACAGCCAGGGCCATGGTATAACAAATGGCCAGCAGCAGGGGCGCAAGGACCAGCATGACCTCTTTTAAGGAAGACATTACCAGCCGCAGAAAAAGAGCGATAAGAACAAAGGCCAGCAAGGATGCGGTTTTAAACGC
The DNA here is from genome assembly GCA_027011235.1 of Desulfobulbaceae bacterium. GTDB lineage: Bacteria > Desulfobacterota > Desulfobulbia > Desulfobulbales > Desulfobulbaceae > DRLX01. Next base: position 5,190 of record JALVAI010000299.1, on the reverse strand, counting down.
CGATACAATGGTCTTGCCGGCCATGAGCACGGTAACCGGCTGGTCGGTGGCTTTAGGGGCAATGGTGGTGACCGCGGCCACAAATTTTTCCAGATTTTTAATATTCCGCAGGTCGTATTTGGGAAAAACCTGGACCCTGTACTTGCCGTCAGCAGAAATATAGCGACGGACAAGGTTTCTGGGCAGGGTGTCAAGATTGACCGGTTCCGCCTCCATCAAGCTCTGCAGACGGGTAAACAGCCGGGCAAGACCAGGCAGCAGGGCCCGGCGCAGCCGGTCCTGAAAAAGATGGCCCTTGCCCGGCTCTGCCAGCAGGTTACGGAATTTTTTCAGGGTTGTGGCCAGTTGGGAAATCGCTTTCGCCTCGTCTTTGTCCATCTCCCGGTTTTGCTGCAGTTTTGCCACGGCATGGGAAAAATCGGCCAGGGCCTTTGCAAGCCGGTGCTGGTCATCGCCTTTCATGCCCTGCCCGGTATCGGGCGCAGGCGGCAGCATAAGGGCCATGTCTTCAATCTGGGCAAGCTTGTCGTCCTGGCGTGCGGGAACAAAATCGTCAATGGTGAGGGCGGTCCGTACTTCTGGAAGTTGTTTAAGCCGCCGGGCCAGCTTGTCCGCCTCGGCGCGGGTATCGGTCAGGACGGATATGGTCCAGGGCGGGGTGTTGGTATCTTCAAAAAGACGCATCGCCGTTTGTATCGGTTCTGACCGCTGGTCAGACATATGAAACGGATTGGCGTCAAATCGCACTTCAGGTAACAGGGCAAGGGAGCACAGGGCACCGATGGCGGCGATGGCGACAATGGGCCGGGGATAGCGGACAAGCAGTTGTGATATTGCAGCGCCAAACGAGAGGCGGAGTTGGAAGTTTTTCTTTTCCGGCAGCAGCAGCATGATCGCGGGCAGCACGGTGATGGAGGCCAGCAGGATAAACAGCATGCCGGTGCCTGAAATCAGGCCGAGCTCGGAGGCTCCCACATAGGCTGTGGGCACAAAGGCGTAGAAGCCGATGGCCGTGGAGATGGCGCAGAGCAGCAGCGTGTTGCCGGTATTCTGGATTGCCCGGCCCACGGCATCTTTGTGCGGGCATCCCTGGGCACGCAATTCCTCATAGCGCAGGCAGATCTGAATACCATAATCGATTCCAAGGCCGATGAAGAGGACGACAAAGGTGACCGAGATCATGTTCAGCCTGCCAACCACCAGGATGGCAAAGGCAATGGTCCAGGCAAGACCGATAAGCAAGGTCGTCAGGCCGGCAAAGACAAGCCGCACCGAACCAAGGCCAAGGTAGAGAATGATGCCCACCAGAATAAAAGAGACAATGGAGGCAGTTGTTATGTCCCTGCGGACCGAGCGCAGGTCCTCGTAATTGATCACCGGTTTGCCGGTAATAAAGAGGTGGACCCCGTATTTCTCGTCAAGATGGAGTTTTTTCTCCATCTGGTGTATGAGAGCGACCGCCTTTTTGGCGGGATTGATTGCCCGGTAATCAAGGATCGGCTGCAAGAGAATAAACTGTCTGTGACGTGCGAGTTTTCCGCCCCCCAGCATCAGTTCCTGCCAGGACATGGTGGCGGTCTTCCCCTGTTCAACCTTGGTGATGACTTGGTTTAACCCTTGAAAGAGACGAAAAATTCGTGGATTGTCGCCAAGATCGATGTCCGGGGAATCCGCGATTTTAGCGAGAACAGAGAAGAGCCCTGACAGGGAAAAATCTTGTGACAACAGGGCCAGTAGGGGCTGCATCTCGGAGATGGTATCACCCTGTTGCTCCAGCTCTTTTTCACTCAGATACAGGAGCCCGTTTCTGTCCCAGAACCCTCCCATGCCCGGGGCATAAACGGATGAAAACAGCCTGTTTTCCCGCTGCAATTTTTCTGCCAGCAGGTTGCGCGCCTCCCTGGCATTTGCCGGGTTATCGCCCTCGATGACCACGGCAATCGATCCGACCAGGTTCGGAAACCGGGCGTGATACCTCTGGACCTCCTGGCGAAAGGGGAGATCATTGGAGATCATCCGGGTCAGATCGGTATTGATGCTGAAATTCTTGACAGTAAAAAAGAGCAGTACACCGGTAATGATCAGGGAGAGCGCAAGCAGAGTGCGGGCATTGTTCAGAACAATTCTGATCCACCATTGGGGCACACAGGGGGTATTGTTTTTTAGGCAGTTGAACACGATTATTTTCCCTTGTTGCTGATTGAATGCCTGTGGTATCGGCCTTCATGCGCAAACCACCAGACCAGGCCGGGCAGACCGACCATCAGTTCGCGAAAACGCTTGCCCAGGGCAAGGGCCATCATGGCGTCTGTTCCCAGTCCCAGGAGTGAGCCGATCATCAGAAGACTGCCATCCTGGACCCCCAGACCGCCGGGGATAAAAAAGGCGGCGCTGCGAAAAGCGGTACACAGGCTTTCCAGGATAACGGCCTCCCGGATGGTTATCGGGGCGCCGGCAAAAAAGAAAAACAGCCAGTTTTCCCCGGATTTGGCCAGCCAGGCGATGAAACGCAAGAGCATACAACCAAGCAGTTTCTTTTTGCGGCCGTAAATCTCATTGATTGTTTTGTCCATGGTGCGGGCACTGGCTGTGATGGCGGCCGCCTTTTTCCTGTACAGGATGCTGGTGCGCGCCGCCAGAAATCCAAAGAGCCCGGCCTTCTGGCTGAAAAAGAAAGCGCCAATGACAATGATCGCCACCCCGATGCCGATACCGATTGATGAGGTTCCCTGGTACCTGTTTGTCTGCAGCAGAAGCAGAACAAGGCCGGTGAGGGTGAAAAAAATCTGGGTGGTCAGGCCGATGGTAAAGTCAACCATGACCGTGGCCCCTGCTTCGTTGCCGGAACCATATTTCCTGCCGATGATGCGGGCGCGCAGGATATGACCGCCGATCTGGGCCACCGGGAAGAGGGTGTTGACCGATTCGGCTATCCAGCGGGCCAGGAAAAGATCGGTTGACCGGGGACGATCTCCTGCGGAAAACAACCGTTTCCAGCCGGCTGCATCCAGGGCAATGGGAATAATTCTGTACACACCGAGCCAGAGGATATTTATGCCGACCAGGGAAAACAGGGTCAACACTTCGCCGATATCCCGGCCCATGAGCAGCCAGACCAAGATTGCCGCACCAAAAAGCCCAAAGGCAATGGTCGTCAGACGAATTTTTTTCATGATGGAAGTTTTATCCGACAATAAGGTTACGCATGTTGTTGCATGTGCTGTAGGAGCGGATTTATCCGCGAATAGAGCTCTTCCCGATTACCTGGATAACCATGAAAATTTCGCGGCTGAAGCCGCTCCTACGGACCCCGGTTGCGGGTAAAACCCGCCTTAAACGTAACCTGTTGATTTTCATGGTTTGTTGTGCCGTTAAGGCATGCCGGTTTATCCGAAAATAGTCCGCGTAGCTGAGTCATATCAGACTATTTTCATCATTTGTTGTGGCTGTGACGATAAAATATGTTCCGGCCATACCGGTTTATCCCTTGACGAGCAACCACCTTTCCGAGCATATTTCCAGGTTCAGAATCAGGGTTCAAAGGAAACAATTTAAGGTATACAATGTATTTTCATTATCCGACATTTTTCAAGCTTCTTCGTTTAAGTTTTTCCAGGAAATATTTTTCACCCCGGCATGCGGTCCTGGTCATTCTGTTTCTGGTACCGTTTCTGCTCCTGCGCCTGTTTGTCTGCTGCATGCGCCTGCTGGATCATATTTTGTACCCGGATTTCAAGAACCAGGAGGTGCGGGCGCCCATCTACATTATCGGCAATCCCCGCAGCGGCACAACATTCAGCCACCGGCTGCTGGCCCTGGATGACCAGTTTACCTATTTTAAACTGTATCAGACGATTTTTCCGGCTATCACCTGCTACAGGTTTTTTGCCCTCTTCGGCCGACTTGACCGTATGCTTGGCCATCCGGGCAAAAGGCTGTTGAACATCATATCCAATCGCAGCTTCAAGGGCTGGGAGACGATTCACAAAACCGGGCCGGAAAAGGCGGAGTCCGATGAAATGCTGTTCATGTATGCTATGCTCAGCCCCTTGCTCGGCCTGTTGTTTCCCTTTCTTGCGGAGCTCGATGATGCCACCTTTGTCGATTTCATGCCGGAAAAATCCCGGAAAAAACTCATGGCCTACTATTACAGCTGCCTGCAGCGACATCTCTACGCCACCGGCCCGAACAAAATCCTGCTGCAGAAAGTGGCGTTGATTGCCGGCCGCATCCAGGCCATCCATACCCTGCTCCCTGATATGCGCATCGTCCATCTCATCAGACATCCGGCGGAATCGATCCCCTCGTTGATCTCCATGTTCGAGGTAACCTGGAAATCCCTGGCCCCCCATCTTGCGGAAGACGGCCGGGCCTGCCGGGAAATGGCTGATTTGATCTGTAAATATTATCTCCATCTCCACGAGGTGGAGGCAGCCATCCCCCGTGAATATCTTCTCAAACTCCGCTATACCGATCTTGTTGCCGATCCCCGGGCGGCAGTACACGAGATCTATCACCATTTCGGCCTGGATCTGCGCCCGGAGTATGACCAGCTTCTTGTTCGTGAGATGCAGCGGGCCAGGACCTATACAAGCAGACACCGCTATTCTCTTGAGCAGTATGGCCTGGATAAGGATGAAATTCGCAACCGTCTCCAACCCCTGTTTGACGAGTACGGGTTTCAGTGATCCTGAGGAACATTCGCAGATTTTTCCTGCTTGAGGAAGCGCTGGTGCCAGGCAACGGCCTGGCGAATACTCTCCGCAAGCGGCCGGGGATAGTGACCCAGGGTCTTCCAGGTCCAGGAACCGTCAAAGGCCATGGAACGGCGGCAGAGTTTGACTCCTGTCACCGAACTTTTGGGTTTTTTGCCGGTGACACGACTGAGATAATGTTCCACATAGCTCCAGGCAAGCGCTACCGCGTAGGGGACCTTTAGGCGCGGGCAGGGGAGACCGCTTTCCCGGCTGAGATGCTGGAAAAATTCATGGATGGTGAGGTTGTGGCCGGAGAGGATATAGCGGCGGCCCGGTTCACCCTTCCTGGCGGCCAGCCGGTGCCAGATCGCCATGTCCCGGACATCGGCGAAGTTGAGGGTGCAGTCCAGGTAGCCGGGGATCTTCTGTTGGAGAAAATCACGGATCATCTGCCCCGGCGGGGTGAGGTTCCTGTCCCCGGGGCCGATGGGCA
>JALVAI010000298.1 GCA_027011235.1 Desulfobulbaceae bacterium | reverse complement strand
GGGCAGGGTGCCCGCGGTTGCTGCCAGCGAGATGAGAAAAGCGGTCAGGGGCCAGAGTATCACTTTGGTGATGATACCTTTGTTGCCGGATTGTTGTCTCCGATGGAGGGTGTGCAGAGAGGGAGTGATGAGGGCAATGGCGATAAGGGCGGCAAAGGAGAGCTGAAAGGATGCGGTAAAGAGCGCCAGTGGATGCAGGGCCAACAGAACAAGGGCGGCTGCAGCCAGGAGATGGAAGAGCTGGTGTTGTCTGTTGCAGACAACGGCAAGGAGAAAAAATCCTGCCATGATCAAGGCCCTGAAAACAGGAGCATTCATCCCGGCAATAAAGGCATAGCCAAAGAGAAAGGGAAAGGTCAGGCAAAGGGCGAGCGCAGAGGCGTTGGTGTGCATCAGCAGCCACTGGCACCGTTTCAGCAGCCAGTACACCATTCCATGGAGGAGAAAGGCGAGCAGTCCCATGTGGAGGCCGGAAATCGCCAGCAGGTGCATACAGCCGCTGGCAGCAAAATGATCGCTGGTCTCCCGGGAAAGTCCGCTTCTGTTGCCGATCAGGAGCGCCCGGTAAAGACCGCCGGTAACAGGGTCACAGTGTTGGTGCAGAAAATTGTCGATACGCTGCCGAAATCGTTGCGCCGGCAGCCGTATATCAATTATGCCTTCTCGTGATGCCGTTGGTCTGGCCATGATATGGTGGGGAGATTTGATCCAACCTGAGCAGAAGATACCCTTGTTGCGCATGTAAAGAACATAGTCAAAGGTTCCCGGTGTCTGATAGTTATGGATCCTGTCGATTGAGGCGACAACAAGAAGTTTTTGCCCTGGCCGGATAAAATCGGGAGCGTTGCCCCGCATGGCCAGTCTGACCTTGCCGGTGGCGGGCCGCATGGGAGCCGGGTCTGGTTCCTCCCGAAACAGGATATGCGAGAGGGCAAGGACAAAGGAGGACTTATCCCCTGATATGGTGGCCATCCCCGTTACTTTTCCCTCCAGGGTGACCTTTGTTTTTTTCCGGATAAGGTTGTAGATGTGGGATGGATCCGATGGCGGCTGCAGGGCTGTCCAGGTATGGATAAAACCGACCAGGGCAAAAAACAGCAGCAGGAGAACAAGCCTTATCCAAAGCGCTTTGTCGCGTCTGTTGATATGGTTTGATGTCGTCTGGTCGGTATGATCCGTCCATGGCCATGTCTTCAGATTGGGGAATTTTTTCAGGCCGGAGAACAGCATGCCGGTGCATACCAAAACGACCGCAAGCGCAATCAAGCCATATCGGTGGTGGACAAAGGGCCGGGAAGCCGGATGAAGCCCGGCCAGGGCCGCGCCGATGACAAAGCAGAGGGTTGCCGGCAGGAGAAGGATGTCAAGAAGGGTGGTGGCAGGGGAGGAGTCAGTCATTTCCCAGTTGGCAGCGGGAGGCGAGCAGTCGGTGTACTTCCCGCAGGTGATTGTTGACAACCCCCTGGTTGGTGAAAACAAAGTCCCTGGCTGCCTGGCCCATGATCCGGCGTTTTTTCATATTAAGCAGCAGGTTGATGAGCTGGTCGGCAAGATCATCGCTGCCGGTGATCTCGGCTGCCCCGCCCGCGGCAATGAGATCGCGGCTGATTTCGGCAAAGTCTTCCATGTGGGGGCCAAACAGGACCGGAATGCCGGCAACAGCCGCTTCCAGAGGGTTGTGACCGCCGGCCGGGACCAGCGAGCCGCCGATAAAGGCGATATCCGCCAACCGGTAACAGGCAGCCAGCTCACCCATGGTGTCAAGAAGATATACGTCGGCTTTGGTTACCTGGTTGTTTGACCGCCGCGCCGTTGCCAGGCCTGCCTTCCGGGCGAGTTGTTCAATGGCCGGGACACGGTCGATATCGCGCGGGGCAATGATCAGGGCAGGATCGGAGATGCGGCCCTTTTTCTGTATCGTATTCCAGGCGGTAAAAAGCTGTTCTTCTTCCCCTTTATGGGTAGAGCCGCAGATCAGGACAGGGCCCGGAGTGGAGATTCCCAAATCGGACCGGTATATTGATGGCCCTGTTGATGGATCTTTCTCCGACCGGGCGTCGAATTTCAGGTTGCCCAGGTTTTTCAT
>JALVAI010000297.1 GCA_027011235.1 Desulfobulbaceae bacterium | reverse complement strand
TTGACGGACATAGGGTAAACTGGTAGAAACACCACATCCTTTTGGGGCGGTTAGCTCAGCTGGGAGAGCATCGGCCTTACAAGCCGAGGGTCACAGGTTCGAGCCCTGTACCGCCCACCAGAAGTTTGCGGGGTCGTAGTTCAGTTTGGTTAGAACGCCGGCCTGTCACGCCGGAGGTCGCGAGTTCGAGTCTCGTCGGCCCCGCCAGTTTTATCAATGATTACAGGGTGGTGACAATCCTGTGATTTTTTTGCATAAGCCGTCTGAAGAGCCATGCTTTTCAGGCGGCTTTTTGTTTGCCAGGGTCTTGGGATTTTCTTTTTCCTCGTAAAGACGTTTGTTCAAAGCATATTCTGGCCAAATTGGGTGGCTATTTGACATTTGTTTTTATATCCAAGGTATGCTACCGTAGCGGGCAGCATGTTTTTAACTGCTGTGAATTGCACAAACAGAATATCAACCAGCATATTGCGGGAAAATGGCGGCAAGTCGCAAAACTTCCAAACTGGCACGGGCTCTGGAAAAAGACCTGCAGGGTGGGCAGGTAGTCTATAGACATTTTCAGGAAGGGAAAATTTCCATCTTACGAGACAGCCGTGACAGATATTTTACGGTAGTATCCGGACCGTGGAGCCAGAAAAGAGCTCTGAAGCTCGTTGCGATATCGATTCTGGTTGTGGCGTCTGGGCTGTTATATTTCAAGCAGGAGGAGTCTGAAAAACGCGAACCCGTCAATGTGAACCGGATGACCTCGGTGACATCGATGACTGCAAAGGCCAGTCAGGGTATCCGGCAGACTTTTCAGAAGAATACGCCTCATCTATCAGGGATGCCTTCCGGAAAAACAGAAACCCATATATCCCAGGTGCAGGGTGTGGCCAATGCATCTCCCTGTATGTTGAAGAAGTCGTCTTACGGGACTGCGCAATTTAGTTTTGACCGGGAACTCAGGTTTGCCCGCAAGTGCCTCGGCGTTACAGGCGGCAGTATCTATTGCTGGAACGACCGGCAGGGGATAACCCATTTTTCCACAACCGGTTTTCCTGAAAAAGAGTATTTTTCACCGAACTGGGTCAAATATTAACTGATCGATTGGAGTGTTGAGCTTCTGGTCTCTGTTTTTCCTCTCATTACCGGCAATCTGGTCCTTCTTTTTTTGCCTGGCCCTTGATCCACCCAAGCCGAATATAATATTGCTGCCCGCAATCCTGCCATTGTTCACAGGAATAATCTGTTGCTACCTGCTGCGTCCGCTCGTCTGTTTTGGTTTCTGTCCGTTGGGTAATCTTTCGACAGGTTCCCTCGGAGCTGCTTTGCATGCGAAAGAATTTGCATCGGATACATGTCGTGTCAGTCATATGTATGATCCTGGTGTATAGTATTGCGGGAGCAGCGTGAATAACAGTGGTCTTGGTTATTACAATTTTAAAAATCGCGCAGCCAATTTATCCCAACTCCCGCCACAAGAAATTTTGTTCTTGATTTAACTTCAGTTCTCTTTTTTGCCCCCACAATTAGTCTTGGAACGGAAAAAGTTCAACGACTATTTTTTTTCATTTGCCAGATGATTGCATTTTTTTGGCGCCACAAGTTTATGGTAAATTTTTTATTGAAAAACAGCTTCAGTTTCTTCTCTTTTAACGAACTTACCGTTCTTCTGTATCTTTAGTAACACTATATGTGGGGCAGAAAATATTTGTATGACTCTATATGTTGTGTTATAAACATACAGGCGCAATTATTTCGTTGTCGCTGTTTGCTGACGCAGAATGAATATTAACGTAAGTGGTCAGGGGCACCGCATCTTCGCACGGTCTCGACTGCCCGCATAGTGGGCTATCGGAGTTTCCGCTACGCTCCACTTACCTGCAACCAGTCGCGCCTGCACGAATCTACGGCACCCCTGACCACTTACACATTTAAGGTATATGAAAACATATGGTTACAAATTTTGTGATCAGTTGCATATTAACAGTATCATTTCCGTAAAAGGGGAGGGGAGCATGACCAGGGATATGGTGAAACAGCAGTTGAGTGATACGGCCGAAGCCGTGTTGGCCAGGCGATATTATCTGAAAGATGAAAATGGA
>JALVAI010000296.1 GCA_027011235.1 Desulfobulbaceae bacterium | reverse complement strand
ACCTGCTCATCCTGCCCGGCGGCAAGGCCCCGGCACAGCTGCGGGAGCAGGAACCGCTCCTGGAAATCGTCCGCCGTTTTTTTACAAAAGAAAAAATCGTGGCCGCTATCTGCCATGGCCCGCAGATTCTCGTCTCCGCCGGCGTTCTCTCTGGCAGAAAGGCCACCTGTTACCAAGGAGTGGCTGAGGAGTTAAAAGATGCCGGGGCCGAATACCAGGACATGGAAGTCGTTGTCGACAACAATCTGATTACCTCGAGAATCCCGTCCGACCTGCCTGCCTTTTGCAGGGAAATAATGAAACAGTGGTGGGAGCTGGAAAGAGAATAACAGGAGAACGGCCATGACCATTGACAATAAAAAGCTGGCGGTCATCCACATTGTCAAAAAGGAACTGGGCCTCACCGATGACGAGTATCGGAACATCCTGCAACAGGAGGCCGGGGTAAGGTCGGCAAAAGACCTTGATGACCAGGGATTCCAGCGATTGATGCACTATTTTACCAGGAGCCGTCACTACCGGGACCGCAGAGACGGCATCACCTTCCGGCAAAAACTCTACATCAAATACCTTGTCCGAGATCTAGGCTGGGACAGCAGCCATTTCAGGAATTTTCTCAAGAAATATTACCGGAAATCAGATATTGCCGGCCTGACGAAAAAAGAGGCTAGCAAGGTAATCGTGGCCCTGAAAAAGATTCTTGCGCGTGCAAGTGGAAAACCGGCGGAAAAGAACGGCCAGTGATTGCTTTTTGCACCTCTATTTCCCCAAGGTTGTCCTTGTTGAAACAGTATGGGTCCTTGAAACGGCCTATGGTCTGAAAGGTGATGATATTGAAATGGTTCTCGACACCCTGGCCCTGAACAGCGCCTATGTTATAAAACATGAATTCGTAGTTACCTTGCCGCCTTCAGGCGGGCAAGGATATGTTCGTTCCGGTCTCGCAGCTCGAGGATACCATTCTGCAATCGGTAGGCCTCGGTTTTTCTCATGGCATCGAGGAAGGCATCTTCCAAAGAAAGACCCTTGATACAGGCCATCCGGGTTGCCGCCATCTTGTTAAAGACAAAAATTTCTCCTTTGATGAAATAAGTGCCGAAAAACCGGTTACAACCGGAAAAACCATGCATCCTGTTTCCCTTGCTGTCAAGGATGATATAGGGTTCCTCCATGCCCCTGGCCAGAGTGACTGGTTTACCATTTATCTCTATGGGGTTCCAGGTGGTATCAAACAGACTCAGGCGCTGATTCTCTCCCTGGCAGTCCTGGCCTGGAAAAATATTAAGAAACCTGGTGACAACAAGCTCATCCTGTCCGCTGTCGTTATCATCATCCATCCCCTGTGCGGGTTGAAGACTTCCCTCAAGCAGAACCAGTAATGGTTCCCCCTGACCGTGGGGAGTCCTGTTATAGGCGTTGGCAAGCTCTCTGTAGGACTTTTCCGTTGCCACGGCAAAACGGATACCGGTCGTACATTCGGTAAAAAATCCCTTATCGCCGCGGGCGCTGTACATACCCCGCATGCGGACCGAATCGGGAAAAGGGTCCAGGGTCGGATTTTTATGCAGTTCATAGTTCTGTGTTATCGGTAGATTTTTCCCTTCAACATCCTGAAGGCGCAGGGTATTGCGGTCTACGAGCTGCAGGGTCTTAAGCGATCCCCTCCTGTTGCCAAGCACGATAAGCTTTTCGCCCCGATCAAACGTCCAGCGTCCTATTTCCGCCACGCTGTCCCATGTCTTTCCCTTGATCAAAGTTTTTCGAAGTTGATAAAGGCCGTTTTTTCTAAAGTTAAGCACAATATCAATCGCGTCACAGTCTGGACAGGGAATGCGGCCGCTGTAGGTGGAGGGAAGGGGGATTGGACCCGCCGGTTTATCCATGGATTGTGGTGTTTTCGGCTGGGGGCCGGTACAGCCGGAAAGAGCAAACAGGACAGCAAGAAAAAACAGGGAAAAATTTTTCATGATTTTATCCGAAAATAAGGTTACGCATGTTGTTGCATGTGCTGTAGGAGCGGATTTATCCGCGAATAGAGCTCACCTGATTACCTGGATAACCATGAAAATTTCGCGGCTGAAGCCGCTCCTACGGCC
>JALVAI010000295.1 GCA_027011235.1 Desulfobulbaceae bacterium | reverse complement strand
TAACATGCTTATATAATTAACTTTTTAACTCTGAAAGTTTCTTGTTTTTATGACATGAATTCAGAAATAAGGCCTTAAATATTCGACAGAGGAGGATGGAACATGGCCAATGCAGAGTTTACCAACCTCGATGCTGATGGGCTGCGGGCCTACATGCACAGTCACCAGGAAAACGAATACCTGCTTATCGATGTCAGGCAGCATGAAGAATACCAGGCAGGCCACATTGCCGGTGCCAGGCTGCTGCCGCTGGGAGAGCTTTCGGCCCGTATCGGCGAGTTGCCCATGGACAGGGATGTCATTTTTTACTGACGCTCCGGCAAAAGGTCGCAGGCTGCGGCCCTGCTTGCCGGTTCCGGCCGAATACCAAGGGAGAGAATTTATAACCTCATTGGCGGCATTTTAGGCTGGAACGATCATGCTGTTCCCGAATTTCCCAAAATTACGACCTTCCCCCTTAAGGGCAGGGCAAAAGATATCCTCTATCGGGCCATGGACATGGAAAAGGGAGCGTATATTTTTTATTCCCAGGTCCTTGCCAGGCATAGGGAGCATGAGTTTGCCCGTTTTATTGATCTTCTTGCCAGGGCAGAGGAGGGCCATGCCCGGCTGATCTATCACTATTATCAACAGGAATATCCCCAGGCGGAACCTTTTGGAAAACTCTATGACTCCCTGCCCGGAGAGGTGCTGGAGGGTGGACAGAGTGTCCAGGCCATGCAAAAATTCCTTGATGGAGAACATGATGATCCCTGTCTGGATATTGTCGAAATGGCCATTGCCATAGAGTATGCGGCCTATGATTTGTATCGGAATATGGCCGACTATTTTGCCGATGGTCCCATGGAAGAGGCCTTTCTTGCCATTGCCCAGGCGGAGAAAGAACATATGAGAATTGCCTCCGAGGCCCTTGCCTTTTGTCATTCCTGACAACAGGGCACAGCCGAACTATTCATATCTGTTGGAAAATTTTACTGTTTGTTTGTGTGTCTTTACCGCATTTTTAGTGGGAAGAAAGAGTCTGGCCGAGTATATGTTTCCACCTGAAACTGTAGATCATACGTTGGCGAATTTTTTCACCTCAATTTTTTCAGGAGAAATCTATGAAGACGAGCAGGAAAACCATTTTATGTATTAGTGTTGCCGCAGCCTTGAGTTTGGGCCTTGCATTTTCCACCTATGCCTCCGGTGTCGGGGCGGCAGCTGAAAAGGCAGCAACCAGTGTTTCCGAAAGCGCTGCCGGACAGGCAACGGCCGAGGCCGCAAAGGGTGTGACCGATGCGGCAAAAGACGCGGCAACAGAGGTTGTAAACAGCGCCAAGGACAAGGCTGTCGCCGTGGCCAAGGAACAGGCCGATAAGGTTGTTGATGCTGCCACAGAAAAGGCAACAGAGGCGCTGACCGGGACCCAGAAAGCCGCCGGCGCCGCTGCTGATGCGGTCAAGGACGCCGCAAAATAATTTTTGCCTTTTTATTTTTTTTGCTGTATCCAGGCCGGCAACAGTTGCAACCAACTGTTGCCGGCCTTTTTTTATTCTCCCTGTTCAATATATTTTTTCACGGTTCTCCGGTCAAGGCCGGTAATGCGGGCAATTGCCTGAAAATTATTATGTTTTTCATGCAAAAGGCGGCAGTAATGGCTGATAAGTTCAGCCACGGTCGGCTGCCGGGCAAAGATGGCGCAGCCGGGTTCCTCTTGTTGCTTCCGCTGTCTCTGCAACCGACACGATCCGTGCAGGATGATCCTGCGGATAACCTGTTCAAGCTCCCGGACATTGCCGGGCCAGTCATAGCCCCTGTTTTCCGGCCGGTGCAGGGCTGTCCTCACCTTATCCTGTAACTTCGTTGCTCCGGTGCCTGCTATTTTGGAGACCAGGTGCTTTACCAGCAGGTCCAGTTCCTGCGGATCCTGGTCTATTCTCTTTTTCAGCGAGGGCAGGGAGATGGTGTCGGTGCATAACCTGAAATAAAAATCTTCCCTGAACTTCCCCTCTTTTATCAGGCGGCCAAGGTTCTGATTGGTTGCGCCGATGAGACGTCCCTGGAAACGCAGGCTTGTATGGCTGCCCACCGGATTAAAGGTGCGTTCCTGCAGG
>JALVAI010000294.1 GCA_027011235.1 Desulfobulbaceae bacterium | reverse complement strand
ACTGCGGATCATACCAGGCATCCAGACCGGCCATGCGCAGCAGACGGGCCAGCCTGCCCACATTGATATCGACTGAAAATGCTGCTTCCGGCAAAGGTGTTGGCCGCAGAAACGTCGGTTGGGTGACATCGACGCCGTTCGGAAAGGCATGCAGGCTGATCTTTTCACCGGCGCCCGGGACATGGGAGAAAGAGAGTTCTCTGTTGCCACCTGTGATTGTAAAGATTTCAGTGTGGGGAATATGCAGGGATTCGATAATATCCTTGATGGATGCCCGCCGGGCGAGCGGGTAATCAACCCGCCCCTTACTTCGATATTCGCGGGGCAGAAGCTGTTGCAATGCACCATCAAAATGCAGGGTCAGCATGGTTGTTCTTCCGCCATGTCCTAACAGGTAAGATGAAAGCCGGCTGCCACTTTCTTTCGGGTAGACAACGAATTAAAGCTCTCCAGGGCATGGGCGGTCGGCTGCTCAACAAGGACAATGCCCAATCGCTCGAGAAATCGGCGCAACTCGGGATCGGCACGCATAAATCCTGGTTTCCCCTGGCCCAGAACAAGTATGTCTGGCTCGTCCCGCAGCAGATCCTGCACGTCTTCTCTACTACAGACATGCCCGCTGGCACGCCACCAGCCGGGACGCACAACACCGGCGCTGGTTATTTTCAGATCCCTGTCATACCAGGTTCCATCAATACAGATTTTACCAAAACTATATCCCGTTATCATGACCGCTCCCTACAAATTAAAACAATATATCGGAACCATCTTCGCCACAACGTGCCACAGGAGTTATACGCGAACAGTCCGGTGAAAAATGGGCTGCCACATCTGTCTAACAATTTGGTTTTAAGCAAAGAAAAATGATTATGACATTTGCTGGAAAAATTAGATCGAAAATTTTGTTTACATTCCCGCCACCGTTTTGCAATATATCATGCAGGGAATAAATTCTCCAGGCAGGGGCGGGAAAAAGAAATTTTGTCCTTGAGTCTGGCGAATCGTAACTGATCACAGGATTTGTAACGATGTGTTTTCATATACCTTAAACCTGCAAGTGGTCAGGGGTGCCGTAGATTCGTGCAGGCGCGACTGGTCGCAGGTAAGTGGAGCGTAGCGGAAACTCCGATAGCCCACTATGCGGACAGTCGCGACCGTGCGAAGAGGTAAGCGAGCTTGCGAGACTCCGTGCGGTGCCCCTGACTACTTACGGCGAATCTTGTCTTCCTGCTCCCGGGTACCGTTTATGCATATAACATCTTGATTCAGGTGACAGAACGGCTGGACCATATTGTCAGGTCCCTGCCCCACCACGACATTTAGATAACGCAGCCCTCACGGGCTATCTTCAGATACAGGAATACGCATGCAGCCATTGCACCACATAGCCTGGCATCTTCCGGACGCTCTTGATTTCCAGGACCTGCGGCTTTCCCTGGCAGACAGGTTTGCCTATAAACATGAAACAGACAGGAAAAGGGTATGCCGCTGGTATGATACCTTTGACTGGCGACTCTACCGATCAAACTATATTCTGACCAGAGAGGGACAGGACTGGATTCTGAGGGACCTTGCCGGAAAAAAAATCGACATGCTCCGCGGCGGCCGGAAAATATATCGTTTTTCCCAGGAATTTCCTGAATCCTCCCTGCGTGACAGGCTGGCGCCGATCCTCTCCGTGCGGGCCCTGATCGAACTTGGCCGCGCCGATATTCATCGGGAGAGACTCTACATCCTCAATGGGGACAAAAAAACGGTCGCCCAGATTGAGTTGAAAAAGATCGTTTCCCAGGATGGTGAACGACAATCGGCAATCATCCAACTACGAGAGATCAGGGGATACTCCACCTGGATGAAAAAAGTCCAAAAATATCTCCTTGATCTGAACATCCGAGAAAAGGCAA
Organism: Desulfobulbaceae bacterium; assembly: GCA_027011235.1. Classification (GTDB taxonomy): domain Bacteria; phylum Desulfobacterota; class Desulfobulbia; order Desulfobulbales; family Desulfobulbaceae; genus DRLX01. The sequence continues at coordinate 5,674 of JALVAI010000294.1, read as the reverse complement.
CGGTTGCGGATGTTCTCCTCTTTATTGCCGAGGGCAGTGGTCGCCATCCCCTTGATTACAGCTCAAAGTATGATGTTCCCCTTGATCCAGGAATGACGGCCCGGGATGCTGCCCTGCGGATCTATCGTTACCTGCTGACCGCAATACGGAAAAATGAACAGGGGGTCATTGATGATATTGATTCGGAATTCCTGCACGATCTCCGGGTGGCGGTTCGGCGTACCCGATCAGCGCTGACCTTGCTGAAAGGAGTATTGGACCCTGCAATAGAGCAGCGTTTCAAAAAAGAGTTTAAATATATCGGTGCAATAACCGGTCCGGTCCGGGACCTTGATGTTTACCTGCTCAGCAGAGATTCCTACAGCCAGTATCTGCCCGGCCGATTGCGCAGAGGGCTGGATATTTTTTTCGATGATCTTGCCGGGCGGCGCCGCCGGGAACAGCGAAAAATGGTCCGCGCCATGCGGGGGGCGCGCTATCGGAAGATACTCGATGACTGGGAGAACATTCTCGCCCCTGATGCCGAAATAATGGCCGGGAAAAACGGGAACATACCCATTGGGAAACTTGCCGGAAAAATAATCCACAAACGATTTCGCAGGGTTCTGCGTGACGGCAAAAAAATAGATGTTGACACTCCGGATGAGGAACTGCACCGGCTGCGGATCGAATGCAAGAAACTTCGCTACAGCCTTGAATTTTTTTCATCCCTTTACGAACCAAAACAGATGCGGCAATTCATCAGGCAACTGAAAATGCTCCAGGACAATCTTGGCGATTTCAACGACCTTTCCGTACAGCAGAATATGCTTGCGGACCTGCTTTCCCATGTCAGGCCCGGGACCGTCAAATCCAGGGAACTGGCCGCCGCTCTGGGCGGCCTGATGACTGGTCTATTCCTGCGGCACAGGGACGTGCGCACCCGGTTTGAAAACACCTTTGCCCATTTTTCCCGCAAGAAAAACCTTGCTCTCTATCATGCGCTTTTTGGCCGATAAGGGATCTGGCGAAAAAAATATACTCCAGCAATAGTCACCGAGGTGGGCTTTGCCCGCAACCCAAGTTTGTAGGAGCGGCTTCAGCCGCGAAATTTTCATGTTTATCCTGGTAATTGGGTGAGCTGTTCGCGGATAAATCCGCTCCTACAGCACATGCAATAATTATGTTGCACGAGAAAAATAACGAGGCAACATGCTAAAATATCTACTTTTTCATCTTATAATTTTCTTGTTTTTTTATGACAGGAATTCAGGAGTAAGGCACCAAACGGAGGGGATATGGCTGTTATTGCCGTCTATAACATCAAGGGCGGGGTAGGTAAAACCGCAACCAGTGTCAACCTGGCCTATCTGTCCGCAGAATCGGGCAACAAAACCCTGCTCTGCGATATGGACCCCCAGGGTTCGGCGAGCTACTATTTTCGGATCAAAGCGCCGAAAAAATTCAATGCCGGCAAGCTTCTTAAAGGCGGCAAGGCGGTGGTCAAAAATATCAGGGGTACCGATTATCCTGATCTCGACCTGCTGCCAGCCGATTTTACCTACCGGAACCTGGATTTGGCCCTGGATGATTTCAAGAAATCCACAAAACGAATCCAGGCAATACTCAAACCGCTAATCAAGGAATATGACCATATATTCCTTGATTGCCCGCCAAATATCACCCTGCTTTCGGAAAATATTTTCAACGCGGCCGATATCCTGCTGATTCCCTTTATTCCCACGACCCTGTCCCTGCTCTCTTTCCAGCAGCTTCTGAACTTTTTTAAAAAAACCGGAATTGACAAAAAAAAGCTCCATGTCTTTTTTTCCATGGTTGAAAAGAGAAAAAAGATGCATCTTGACATGATGGCCAGGTTTCAGGGAAGAAAACGGGTTCTCAAACAGCATGTTCCATTTCTGGCCGATGTGGAAAAAATGGGCATATACAGAAAACCGGTCCTGGAAATAACGCCGAATTCACCTGCGGCCCGCAGCTACCGCCTCCTGTGGCGGGAAGTTGAAAAAATCGTAACCAAATAGAAATAACAGCCAGCAACATCACCCTTCAAAGAGAAAGCTCTCTGTTTCCGGCTAAAGGAGGCACCATGACAATCGGCAAGGACAACCTGATATGGATCGACCTGGAGATGACCGGCCTTGCGCCGATGACCGATCAGATCCTTGAAATAGCAACCATTGTCACTGGACCGCAACTGGATATTCTGGCCCAGGGCCCAGTACTGGCCATTTATCAGCCAGAGGAAATCCTGCAACGGATGGATGAGTGGAACACCAGCCACCATACCGCTTCCGGGCTCCTGGAGCGTGTCCGCGCCTCCACAATCACCCTCAAGCAGGCCGAGAAAGAAACTCTGGCCTTTCTTCGGCAGTGGGTAACGCCGCAATCCTCGCCGATCTGTGGCAATTCCATCTGCCAGGACCGCCGTTTTCTTGCCCGGCTGATGCCGGAACTTGAAGGCTTTTTCCATTATCGCAATCTTGATGTTTCCACTATCAAGGAGCTGGCGCTGAGGTGGGCGCCTGATCGGATCAAGGATTTTTCCAAAGAGAACAAACACCTGGCCTTAGACGACATCAAGGAGTCAATCGAGGAATTACAGTATTATCGTAAACATCTCATGCGTATATGAATTTTCGGGGCAAGGAACCGTTATGGTAAAATTTTTTCTGTCCATCCTTACCGTTCAACTGATTACCATAGCACTGTTTTTTGCCGCCATGCAGGCAGGGCTTGCCAACAGCCAGCTGGTATTGACGATAGCTCTTCTGGAAGTGCTGTTCAGTGTGCTGGCAACCTTCTGGTTTTCCTCCCTGGCCAGACAGCGGTATCACAACGAGTTGGAATCGTTAAAAGAAGAACATTTTAAAGAACGGGAAAAAATAAAGATCAAGGCCGAACGGCAAAAATCAAGAATTCTCAGTAAAAGCCAGAAACAAATCTTAAAGGAAAGCCGCCGCGCCCAGGCCGCCGCCAATTTCAAAATCGGTGCTGCCTTTGCCGGGGCCCTTATCTTTGGCTCTATTATGCTCTATACGCAATTTGTCACCTTCGGCCTACTGGTCCTGACAACGGCAGGAGGTGGCCTGGCAGGCTATCTGGCCAGGGGAAGACAGATTGGTCTGACCCGGAAAACAGACAAACAGCGAATCCCGCCGCCTGAAAACTCCTGATCCCTTTGTTTGCCGGAAGAGTCCGTTATAGGCTGTGCCGATACATCAGGAAGCCGGGATTCCATTGACAGGGACAAAACCTGCGCCTATACTGAACAGGGAACCATCATGGATACCGTGGCCGGCACCATACCTGCTTTTTCATCATTTAGTTCATGATGAACTCGTAAAAAATCCGGACAATCCTTACAGGTGGCTACGACGCCATCAGTTCATGATTGCAGACAAAGATGCATAATGGAGACAGCACAAAAATCAAGGCTGCGATCCTCCGTGAAGTCTATGAGGATAACCTGAGAATAGCCGACCCGCGCCTGCAACCAACAGCTGGCCGCTGCCGGCAGGGGATAAAAAAAATATCCCGTCCGATCCCTCTGCTGTTTCTCTTTTTCATCTGCCTTGTCTTTTATTTCTTTGCTGGTACCGGACAGCACCATGACCAAGAAGCCGCTGATTCCGTTGCCATACAGCCCGTCTTTCCCTGGGCTGAAATCATCTATAAACAGCAGCAGTTTCCCCCATCTGCTTCTGTTTCCTTTGACGCCAATCGTCTTCTCAACTATGACCTGCTTCTCAATCAGAACAATATCCGTTTAAGCGCTATTTTCGGGCTTGGGGTCCAAACCATTGTTATCGACCCGGGACACGGCGGCAAGGATCCCGGCGCCATCGGCAGCAACGGCACCAGAGAAAAGGATATTGTCCTGGACATTGCCCTCCATCTCAGGGACCGGCTGCAAAAGACCGGCAAATACAATGTGCTGCTCACCCGCGATAACGACACCTTTATCTCCCTTGCCGACAGGGTCAAATTTGCCAATACACACCATGCCGACCTCTTTATCTCGCTCCATATCAATGCCCTGCCGCAGAAGGAGTTCAATGTGACGGAAACCTATTATTTCGGCCCGCCATCGGATATGCATACCATGAGACTGGCCGAGCAGGAAAACCGCGGTTCGGAAATCATGACCGGTGATTTCAAAGATATGATTAAAAAAATCGGCAACGTGCTAAAGGAACAGGAATCGGCGACCCTTGCCGCAACCATTCAGCACAACCTCTTCTCCAATATGAAAAAATATGATAGGGTTATTGCAGACAATGGAATCAAAATAGCTCCATTTGTTGTCCTGCTGGGTGTGAACGCGCCCAGTGTCCTGGTTGAAATTTCCTGTATCAGCAAGAGAGAAGAAGAAACAAACCTGAATAATCCGGAATACCGGCAAAAAATAATGGCATCCCTGCAAGAGGGAATAACCGGCTACCTCAGCCAAAGACAGACCCAGGTGGTGAAAGGAGAGACTAATGGCAAAAAAATCCACGACAAAAACAGTTGATAAAAATCTGCTTGTCGGCATTGACCTTGGAACCTCACGAAGCGCTATTGCCGCGGACAACGGCAAAAAAAAATGGGTTGAGAGCTATGTCGGCTGGCCACGGGATTTTATCGCCAGGAAGGTAGTGGGCAAAGAAATGCTCTTTGGTGAGGAGGCTGTGAAACACAGATTGTCCCTTGATATGTATCGACCGTTGAAAAACGGTGTTATCAAAGAGGGAACGGCCAGAGACGAGGAGGCGGTCAAGGAGTTGATCCGTCACCTGATCACTCTTGTTCAGGACGACAAAGAAACGGACAAAATCAGGGCGGTTGTCGGTGTACCGGCGGAGTCGTTCAAGGTCAATAAAGTCGCCCTGAAAAAGGCCGTGGCTGAATTTGCCGAATCGCTTTTTGTCGTTTCCGAACCCTTTGCCGTGGCCTATGGCGTTGGCGCACTGGATAACGCCCTGGTTATCGATATCGGCGCCGGAACCGTTGACTTCTGCATCATGCATGGAACCGTTCCCGCGGAAGAAGACCAGAGGACAGTGCTTACGGCCGGAGATTATATTGATCAGCAGCTCTTTACCTTCCTTGAAGAACGGTATCCGGAAGCGGATTTTAACCTGAACATGATTCGACGATTCAAGGAGCAGCACAGCTTTGTCGGAGAAGCGAAGAAGGAAGTTGAGGTGGAAATACCGGTTGAAGGCAAGTCAACAGTCCACAATATAACCGATGAGATCAAACGGGCCTGCGAAAGCATTCTGCCGGCAATTGTCGAGTCCACCCTGGAACTCATTGCCAAATTTGACCCGGAATACCAGGATGCCATACGGGAGAATATTATTCTGGCCGGTGGCGGTTCTCAGATAAGGGGACTGGCCGATTATCTGGAAACAACCATCGGCGAGTATGGCCCGACCAAGGTCAGGATGGTTGATGACCCGCTATTCAGTGGCGCCGACGGCGCCTTGGAGCTGGCGCGGGAGATGCCGGAGGATTACTGGACAGAGCTCTGATTTTTTCCAGCAATTCATCATCACCGGTCCTATCCTGTAAGCTCTGCCAGGGCGGCCTGCAGGGATTTCAGCGGTTGCCGGCAGGAATGGATCTCCTTGCTGGCGGCCTGCTGTTCAATCATTGCCGCTGTCTGTGCATGTTCCGACAGCCCCAGGTT
>JALVAI010000293.1 GCA_027011235.1 Desulfobulbaceae bacterium | reverse complement strand
AAGATGCTCCGAAAGCGCTTGCTCCGGAGTTGGAAGAACTCAATAACTGATGGACTGCCAGGCTGTTTGCGGACAGCTCTTTCGTCATCGCCGGAATTCATCTTTTTTATGGGCATTCCGGGATAGAGAACAGAAAAAACGATCATACTCGGGGTAAGGAATGTGCGTTTAATGCGTGTGAGATCATACAGTGTACTATTTTTTTGCCTGTCAGTACTTCTCTGGTTGGCCGGGCCAACATATGCGTCCCGGCCCGGAACCGTGCAGCCGCGGACATCATCGTCGCAACGATATGTCACCATTGATTTCAATGATGTGGATATCAATCTGTTCATCAAATATATCAGTGAGTTGACAAAAAAGAATTTTGTTGTTGACCGGGCAGTCCGGGGCAAGGTGACCATTATTTCGCCAACCAGGATATCCGAGGAGGATGCCTACAAGGTCTTTGAATCGGTCCTGGAGGTGAATGGCTTTACCACGGTCCCCAGCGGGGCGATAATCAAGATTGTCCCGGCGGTACAGGCACGATCCAAGGCCATTGCCACCATCCGCAGGCCGGGCGTCCAGTATCCGGAGGACAAGGTCGTTACCCAGATAATTAAACTGACCAATGCTGATCCCCGCGAAGTGAAAAAGATTTTGGCCCCCCTGGTGTCCAAGACCAGTGTGGTCATTTCCCATCCGGAATCGGGCATCCTGATTATCACCGACGTCCAGTCCAATATCGAACGGCTCCAGGAGATCATCAAGGCCATTGATGTTCCCTCCATTGGCGAGGAGGTCGCGGTCCTGCCCCTGAAATACGCATCCGCCTCGGCGGTGGGAAAATCCATAAGCCGTCTTTTTCAAAATGTGGTGAAAAAAGGTTCGCGTCGTCAGACCATCCGCGTCATTCCCTATGAGCGGACCAATTCGCTCATCGTTTTTGCCCCCAGGCCACAGATTGCCAAGATCAAACATCTTCTTGCCCGGCTCGATACGGAAATTCCCCGGGGCGAGGGCGATATCCATGTCTATTACCTGCAGAATGGTGATGCCGAGGAAATGGTCAAGGTGCTGGCCAACCTGCCGGAAAAAAAGACCGGTGCAAAGAAAGTCCGCACCAAGGCCCCGTCAATCTCCGATCAGGTAAAGATCACCGCCGACAAGGAAACCAACTCACTTATCATTACCGCTCCGCGCGAAGAGTACATGGCCCTTGAAGACGTCATCAAAAAACTGGATATCCCGAGACGCATGGTCTATCTCGAGGCCCTGATCATGGAGGTCTCGGCGGACAAATCCTTTGAAGTGGGCGTGCAGTGGGGCGGGCCCGGTGATTTTGATGACGGCACCGGCAAGGTGGCTGCAGGTTTCAGCGGCAATCAGGCCAGGCCCTATGACGTGCTCAACGGGTTAAAGGAGACACCGCCGGTCCTGCCGGCCGGATTTACCTTCGGTGTTTTGAAACAGGGTATTAAAATCGGCAATGTCGTTTTTCCCAATCTCGGGGCCGTTCTCAAGGCATTTCGAAAAGATTCCGACATCAATATCGTGGCCACCCCGCAGATCCTGACCATGGACAACAAGAAGGCCACCATTGTTGTCGGCGAGAACGTGCCTTACATCACCAGCCAGAATACCACCACCGCCCGCCAGGATTATACCAACTACGAATACAAGGACGTGGCGACCACCCTGGAGATCACTCCCCAGATCAATCACTTCGATGTGCTCAGGCTTGAGATTATGGCCGAGGTGATCAAGCTGAAAAATCCCAATGATGTCAGCGGCACACCAACCACCTTCAAGCGCAAGGCCGACACCACCGTGGTCGTGCATAACAATGAGACCGTTGTTATCGGCGGCATCATCGGCCAGGATGCCTCCTCCAGTGAGTTCAAGGTGCCGCTGCTTGGTGACATACCTTTGCTCGGCTGGCTGTTTAAAACCAGGACCACCTTTCATAAAAAAACCAACCTCTACATCTTTATCACCCCTAAAATTGTCGATAATCCTGCGGAACTGGCCTCCATTTATTACAAGAAGCGGGATGTGATGGAGGATGTCAAAAAGGGGTCCAGTTTCATTGTGGATGACCAGTTGAACAAGACTCCTAACCCGCGG
>JALVAI010000292.1 GCA_027011235.1 Desulfobulbaceae bacterium | reverse complement strand
ATTTCTATGCCCCGACTCCGGGCCACATCAATCATATTAAGCGCAATAACCACCGGAACGCCGAGTTCCAGGAACTGACAATTTAGGTACAGGTTTCGTTCAAGATTTGAGGCATCAACGATATCGACAACCACATCCGGCCGTTCATTGACGATAAAATCACGCGCCACCAGTTCTTCGACCGAATAGGCGGAGAGAGAATAGGTGCCGGGAAGGTCGGTCACCTTGATTTCATGGCCTTTCCAGGTGAAAAATCCTTCCTTCTTTTCAACGGTCACCCCGGGATAATTGCCCACATGCTGCCGGGCGCCGGTCAGCCGGTTGAACAGGGTGGTCTTGCCGGCATTGGGATTGCCTGCAAGGGCGATGGAAAGGGCAGCGCTCATTGCTCTTCCTCCTGCAGGTTCATTTCAATATGATCGGCCTCGTTATTGCGCAGGGTAAGAACCTGGCCATGGAGACGAATCTTGACCGGATCCCGGAGTGGAGCCCGTCCTTCCATTTTGATGGATGTGCCAGGGACAAGGCCCATTTCACGCAGGCGAAGTCCCAGGGAACCCTGTACGGTAATGGCGTGGATCGTACCGGTTTGACCGGTTTTCATTGTTCGCAGTTTCATCTGGTTGTGGTGGAAGAATAAATGAGCAGAAGTTGGATGTCCATGAAAGAGTGACGAAAACCTGATTCGCGTAAAGCTCCCTCAATTCAGAGAGTTTTTTCCAGCATTCTTAACAGGATTTTTTCTTTTTTGATGAACAGGTGGCAGCGCTGCCGCAGCCGGAACATCCGCACCCGCATGACGGGGTGTGACCGGGAAGAAATAAACGTATAAGGCGTCTACCGATAAAAAAGGCTGCTATTAGAACAATGAGGAAGACAAAAAAATTCTGCATCGTGTAAGTATTAAGGGGTTTTGATATTTTTAGGATTCCCTAATTCAACGGTAAAAAAATATATCCTACACCGAGGTAACAAAAATATTATCGGCAGTTGCTGCATCAATACTCAAGGTGGAACCGTTAACCTTGACCATGCATTGCCGGCCGCCGCGCCGACAGAGCAGGTCCATTTCCGTGCCGGGCATAATTCCGAGGTTTGCCATTTTTGCACAGATTTTCCGGTCGCCTGTAATCCTGCACACCTTGACCCGGTGCTTTCCACAGGTACGGGACAGGGGGCGGGCATCAACCGGGCAGGGCTGTTCGCGAAGAAAACAGTGGCCGTTTCTGCCCCGACGGCAGTGGCAGGAAATATCCGGATGGTTTTTTGTCATGGCATGGCCTTAAATTTAGGAACCGGGCGGGAAAACAGATGATATGGCATCATGCCCCCCGACGCATTGTTTAGGTACACCAAACAATGATCACTGTCAATAACTTTTGCAAGGGGAAAACTCTGCAATCAGTGGGTTTTTACAGTCCAGTTGCAGGTTTTGCGGAAATTCTCTATTGGAATTTCTCCCTGTCATCGGTACAGTGGTCCGAATTTCTGGTTTTGGGGTGCGAGAGAGGTGCTGATCTTGCCGAGTTCCCTGTTTCGCTGGTTTTTCTGAAATTCATCGAGAAACAAGATAGTTGCCAACAGCATGTCTTCTGAACAATCACAACGGGACCTTTGCTCCGCCCGCCACAGGGCGGCGCTGTCCATTGGCATAAACCTGACGCTTGCCGCGGCCAAAGGAGTTGCCGGCATAGTTTCCGGCTCAACGGCCCTGATCGGCGATGCCATCCATTCCGGTACCGATGTGCTGGCATCCCTGGCCACCTGGGTCGGTCTTTATGTGGCCGGACGCGAGCATCCATCCTTCCCCTACGGGTTGTACAAGGCAGAAACCGTTGCCACCCTGGTGACTTCCATTGCCGTTATCGTTGCCGCCTATGAAATTGCCAGGCAGGCAGTTTTTGGAGCAAAACAGCTGCCCGATGTGGCCGTTGCCCTGCCGGTGGCCGGGGTGTCTCTGCTGGTTGCCCTGTTTTTCGGCATCTATCAGCTGCGGGAAGGCCGTCGTCTCAATTCACCGGCCCTGCAGGCCGATGCCCGTGATTACCTTGCCGATGCCCTGTCCACAACCATTGTTTTTCTGGGCCTGCTGGCAACACGGTTTGGATATGCACTTGACAGGTGGGCGGCGGCAGTGGTTGCCCTTTTTGTCCTGCGGGCGGGTGGGGCGCTGTTACTTACCGCCCTCAAAGACCTGCTCGATGCCTCAATGGACCGGGAGATGGAACGGCAGATCATTGCCATGGTCGAGGAACATCCACGGATTACCAAGGTCAAGCAATGTCTGAGCCGGACAGCAGGGGGACGTTTTATTGTGGATATGGATGTGCTTATGAAAACGGAGTCGGCAAAACTGGCCGATCATGTGGCCGACAGGCTGGAGGAGTTGATACCGAGGAAGTTTCCCCTGGTTGTCATGGCAAGGGTTCGTCCCCATTTTGCTCCGGATGGAATTGTGCGTCGCATCATACCTGTGGACAAACCGGAAGGGGAGATGTCCAGCCATTTTGTACGCGCGCCCTGGTTTCTCATTGAAACAAGGGACACGAAAAAAGACCGGATTCTCAAAAGGCAATTTGTGGAAAATCCGCACGCACGGAAAGAGAAAAAGCGGGGTTTACTGGTCGGTAACTGGCTGTTGTCCCTGAAACCGGATGAGATCGTTGTCCCTGAAAAACATCATGGAACAGCAATCGCCCTGCTGGAGGAGGCTGGGGTGGATATCCTGCCTGTTGGGCAGGATACTGTTCGTCAGGACTGAGATCGCATGGCACCCGGCGCATCGGTCTTGCATCCGGATTTGATGGCGTCGTAAAAACTTCGACCCACTGCGACGTGTGTCCCGGGGCGATTCACCACATACTACCTGTATAGTTGAGACCCGCCCCCAAACACTACTCCTCGGAGTCTCCACTACGCTACGCTTACCTGCATATCTGTGTTTTTACTTAGCCATCGTTAAGGAGTGTTCGTTCTTTTTACGAATTTGTCAGATTTAGATGGTTGGCAGGGGGTGCAGTTATTGTTGGTCTAAAATCTTTTCCGGGTTTTTTACCTGCACCTTGAGACGAAGATGTTTGCGCTGGATTTCAAAACAACAGGCCATGATTCTGTCCCGGTCTTCGGAATCGATGGTGTCAAAATGAAGGGCTATCTGGTACTGATCGTCATCGATTTTTCGGCTTCTGACAACGTGGGCAATCGCCTTTATTGGTTCACCATTTCCGGTGGGCAGGATCAATTCAACCCGAACAGGTTCTCCCTTGTTGATTGGCTGCCTGAAGACCGCCAGCAGTCCGGAGCCGCTGACATCAACGGTTTCCCCGCTCAAGCTCCATTCCTGGTCCTTTGCCAGCGCCGGTCGTGCCACCAGGGGAGCAGACACATCAACCCTAAAAAAATCACGCATCTGTTTATGCTGGATGACTTCCCGGCCAACAAGGCGCAGGGCCTGGTCATTGATTATTTCCTTTATATCGGCTGCCAGGGAGATGTTCTGCCCCTTTATATCAAGTAGAACAACCGCTTTTCTGTTAAAATCGATTTTGTCGGCCGGCAGGCTGCCGGGGGTGAAGAGGAGGAGAAATTCAGGTGGGGTCGTCTCTTGATAGACGCAACTGATTCGTTTTTTCTCTGTTGCGCCAAGTATCGGCAGGGCAATACGAACAGCCTTGTCCGTCTCTATCTGCGTGAAAATTTCATCAAGCGTCGGCACAGGACAACTCCTTTCTGGTAAAAGAGTAAAAAAAGCGCGAAGCAGGGCGTTGACGACCGGACCCTGCTACCATGGTGAGAATATTATCTGTAGTTTGCCATACCGGGAAGAAGAAAAAAAGAATTTTTTCCGATCCGTCAGGCGGGCGGGAGCAACAGCCGTTCAATATGCCTGTTGTTTCTTCAGTTGGAAGTGTCGATAATACCGCCCCCCGATTTTGTTGGCCCATGGGTGTATCCGCCCATGGTCTGCAGGCCGTGTTTGATTTTAAACAACTCGGCCTTGTAACCGGCCAGTCTGGTTTTTAATTTAGGCAGTATCATTTGATACTGTTGTTGGAGAATTTTTCCAAGTCGCAGTCGTTCTTCTATAAGATCACTGTGTTCCGCTGCGATTTCAGCATCCAGAACCGCCAGAATTTGCTGGTCGGTCATCTGGATGGCGGTAAACAATGCATCCATGTCATCGGCCGCCTGGACTGTTGATTCAAGATCAAGGATGGGCAGTCTTTTTTCAATGGCGCTTAACCGTTTATGCAGACGTTGGTGCTGGACAACGGATTGGCGGAGAAGTTGTTGAAAATTTTCCATACTTACATTGCCGCTGCCAATGGTTTGTATTCAGGCTTTCCCAGGGGAGCGCCTCCTGCAACGGCGGCAACCCTTTCCTGCCTTTCCAGTTCAATGGCCTTGGCCCAGGTCTGGCGCAAATCGGTCAGCATTTTCTTGACCTCGAGTATCGGCGCCGGGTCGTTGTGCAGGTTCGCCTCCATGAGTCGTTGCTGCATGTAGTGGTACAGGGCATCGAGATTCTCGGCCAGACCTGCATCCTGGCTGCGGTCCAGGGTGGCGGCAAACTCGGCCAGGATAGCATAGGTTTTATTGATATAATAGGAGCGTTTGTCCGGGGTATTCTCTTCAATGGCCTTGATTGCCATGGAGGCAAAACGAACAGCGCCGTCATACAGCATGAGCATGAGTTGCTCCGGAGAGGCAGTATTCACCTTGTTGGCAAGATAGTTATTGGTGTAGCTGTTCATTGATTTCACCTGTTCATCATATTTGAAATGGCCGTCATCTGCTGGCCAAGAAAGGAAGATTGGGCATTCATATTGCTGACCAGCGTTTCCATGGCTGTAAATTGGGCGCGTAGGGTCTTTTCCCGTTGAGCAAGTCGTGCTTCCATGGTCTCGATGCGGTCGTCCATCCGTTTGATCGAGTTGTTGATACTTGTCTTGCGGCCCTGCAGCATACCGGTGGTTGAACTGGTCATGGATTCCAGGTAATCCTGGAACTGTTTGGCCAGGCCGTCTTTGCCATCTTCACCTGCCAGCAGGGTGGTAACACTGTCGAGATTTTCATCGACAGCCTTGGAAAGGGTCTCACTGTTTACGGTCAGGGTACCGTCTTTCTGGGTTTCAAAACCAAGCTGTGACAGGGTGGTAAATACCCCTGAATTATCAAACGGGGTGGTCAGCATGTTCTGCAGATGCCGTTTTAATGAGTTGATACCCGAGTCACCCTTGAGAACACCACCGCCTTTTCCATCAATAACGGACTGGCCGGTGATGAAACTGACGACCTTGTTGTATCCTTCGGCAAATTTTTCAATGGTTGATTTGATGGCCTCTTTGTCAAGAGATACACTGAGACTTGTCGTCTCGCCTGTCTTTGCCTGGACCAGGTCCAGGGTCACGCCCGGAATGGCCTCGGTCAGGGTATTGGAGTCACTGTAAATATCTACCCCGTCGACCACCACATGGGCACGGGTTGCTTCCTGGGTCGGGGGATTGGTCGTACCGCCGGGGCCTTCAAAGACACCCAGGGTATCGGTGCCGGTGCCGCCGGTCAGGCCGGAGTCATCCAGGGAAAAATCCGTGGCCACGTTTTGTCCGGTCAGGACAAGACGGTAGGGATCGTCGGAACCATCATTGATGATTCCGGCCTTGACACCAATATCGGCATCATTTATGGCCTGCATGATCCCTTCCAGGGAATTGTTGTCCTCGGTTATTTCAATGGAATGGCTGGTGTCTCCCACTGTAATAGAGATGGTGCCAGTATGAAAGGAGTTGCTGTCCTTGGCGGAAAAACCGCCTTGGGAAACTGACTTCTGGACCTGGGCCAGGGACTGGACCTCAATCTGGTAACTGGTGCCGGGCAGGGCCTCGCTGGAGACCGAAGCGCTCAGATAGTCGTCACTGCTCAGACTGACCGAGCGTTTCTGCAGGGTATCGGCTTTACCGAGATTTTTGATGGAATCAAGAAAAGAATGGAGATTTTCGTCCAGCTTGGTAAAGGCGGACAGACGATTATTCATCCATTTTTTGTCCGCCTCTATGTTGGCAATGGGCATGCGCTCAAGATTCATCAATTTATTGATGATGGAATTGGTGTCCATTCCTGTCGCAAGTCCGCCAAATTGAATAGTCATGCCTTTACTCCGTGTTCCGGTCCTGTTCCTCTGTTGTCATTCCAATCTGTCTGCAGGCAACACTGCTCCTACTCTCCCTGTGTCCGGGAGTCAACTGGAGAACCGTTATTATCGGGGCTGTTGCCGAATACGGCTTGTCAGCTTACCGTATCAACAATGTTTCCCTGCAGTTCCTGAAGGTGTTTGGTCAGGTTGATCAGCTCTTTCGGCGGTATCTGCCGTATAACTTCATCGGTTTTTTGATCAACGATCTTTACGACCATTTCATGGATATCATCGTTTTTTTCAAACCTGACGCTGTAGCGGCCGTCATCGGTCAGAGATTTGATCTGACTGAGGAGTTCCTCTGGTTGCACCTTTTTTTGCGATGCCGCATCGGTCTGGGCTTCTTTTTGCGCTGCATCATGACTGCGTTCCACCTGCTGGACCGGTTCATCGATCCTCGGCGGCACAACCGTATTGGCGCTGATTGCTTCAATATTCATTTTTTCACCTCCCTGTGAAAAAAATCTAATTTGGCCCACAGCTCTGTAGGAGCGGCTTTAGCCGCGATATATCTTGTATCTAATTCGCGGCTAAAGCCGCTCTACAGAGCTTTATGAAAAAACGAAAAAACTTTGCGGGATTACGCGAGGTAATCCCGCAAAGGGTTAAGGTTTACCTGAGCAGGGAAAGTGCCATCTGCGGGGCCTGGTTGGCCTGGGCCAGGATGGATACACCGGCCTGCTGCAGAATGTTCTGCTTGGTCATGTTGGAGGTCTCCTGGGCGATGTCCGCATCCAGGATCCGCGAACGGGCCGCAGAAACATTTTCCGAGATGTTTTTCAGGTTGGCGATGGTGGACTCAAAACGGTTCTGAACAGCACCAAGATCACCACGCTCCGAGTCGATGGTACCCAGGGCCTTGTCGATAACATCGATGGCCTTCTGGGCGCCGTCAACCGTGGAGATGTCAATGGCGTTAACTGTCTCGGCATCGGAACTCGTGATGGCATCGGCAGCACCGTCGATCACACTACCGGCAGAGTCAGCCACACTCGAAGAGACCGAGAAGGAACTCTTGGAGGTGAACTCGACTGTGCCTGCAACCACGGTGGAATCGGTAGCCGTTCCACTGTCAAGGGTCTGGGTCGCGCCACTTTGTCCCTTGACATCCATGGTTGTATTGCCTGCGCCAGTAGCGGAAGTGGTAAAGTCCTCTATCTTGATATCCTTGCCGTCGGCCTGGGACAACTGCAGACCATTGGTTGTGACTTCAGCTTTGATCCCGGTCTTGCCGGTGACGTCGTTAATGGCCTTGGCCAGAGCGCTCAAGTCACCAGTATCGGTGATGTTGGCGCTGATGGTCTGGTCCGGCTGTCCTGACCCGCTTCCCAGTTTGAAGCTGACGGAACCGGCAGCAGCCAAGGAGAGGTCCGCCTTGGAAACAGCGGTTGCCTCAACGCCGGTATCACCGGCATTGTCAT
>JALVAI010000291.1 GCA_027011235.1 Desulfobulbaceae bacterium | reverse complement strand
GTTTTTGTCCCAGACAATGATGTCATAAAAGGTGCCGATGATTTTTCGTGTTCCTGTGCCCAGGTCGCTGACAATGGGCGAGCCGAACCAGGAGGTACCGGTCCATTTTATCTGTCGGACAAAAACCGGCCGCGCAACAGGCGCGGCAACAGCCCCATGCCAAAAGCCGGGAACAAGGAGCAGGCAAAGAAGCGTGATGGGAAACAAGTTGCTTTTTAGCGACATTGGTGATTCTTGGTTGAGCCGACAAGGGTCTGTGCAATAGCGCCGGTTCGGACTATTTGCTCCCTTGTTGGACTGCAGTCTGAAAACATGGTTCTCCAGCCGGTTTATTGCAGGAGCAGGGCGGTAACCGGCGCAATGTTGATTCCTGTACCGGAGCCGCCTGTTGTACCGTCTCCACCCGCTCCCCCTCCGGTTCCTCCTCCATTGTTCGGATCCCAGCCTGCAAGGCGGGCAAAGAGATACCAGGCTGCCCTGCCCTTGAGGGTACAGTTGAGCCGGGCATCGTTGTTCGGGCCGTCGGAATGGGCGCAGGACTGGACTCCAGTGTAGCTGCCCTCTCCCTTGGTTATCCGGTACAGTTCGCTGCCGGGGTGACGCGCCAGGTATTCCGAGGCCCAGTTGGCATCATGGCTGCCGTTTTTATCGTAATAAAGGGCATCGGTAACCCGTTTATCCAGAAAGTAATTATTGTCCGGGTCATAGTTTTCCATGTCGGCAAAATCAAACAGAATACGGCCATGGGTCCGGCAATGTTCACGGATCAGCCTGTTTTGGGCATCGGAAGAGTCGTTTTCTCCACCGCCGTTGGCATGGCCGGTTATAAAGACAAACTGGACCGGATGCTCGGCCGCCCTGGCATGAGTGCCCCCCTTGCCGAATTTAGCGATCAGCCACTCCATGCTTTTTAGATAACGGGGAATGTTGTGGCCGGCAATGTTACACCAGGACCAGAGGAAGACGTTGACGTGGTAATAATCGGGATTATTAAGGATGTCATAGGTATGTTCGGCCCAGTCGGCAATGCCATCGCCATCCGAATCGCCGTCCCCCTGGCTGAGATCGGGGTATGGACTTGTGAAGGCCCGATCATCCAAACTGAGCGTGCTTTCGTCTCCCTGGGATGAATTGATCCAGGCATACTTGTCTCCATAGTCCGGGAAACCCTTCAGAGCATTCATCCCCGTGATAAGCTGGCTGCCATGGGAGGTGTGTTTGTAGATAATATGCAGGTCCGCTTTCGCTTTGGTAATCCAGGTGTCGGGTATGGCCGACAGGTCTGTGGAGGTGTGATCAACGACAAAACCGGCGGCCTGGCCGATAACCGGGGCCAGACAGAGAAACAGGGCGATAAACAGGATTTTCATGAGTGAAGCCTCCAGAAGTTTTTTTGTTTTTCATGCAAAAAACACACCGGGAGGCAGGGAAAAGGGCAGTCCTGGATGGTGGAAATTCTTGCCTGGAAACAGCAGGACAGGGTCCTACAGGATCTGGCTGAGAAATAGCTTGGTCCGATCCGACTGCGGATTGGAGAAGAAGGATTCCGGATCGTTTTCTTCGATGATTTCACCGCTGTCCATAAAGATTACCCGGTCGGCAACGGTTTTGGCAAACCCCATCTCGTGGGTGACGCAGAGCATGGTCATGCCCTCATTGGCCAAATCGACCATAACGTCCAGCACCTCCTTGATCATTTCCGGGTCAAGGGCTGAGGTGGGCTCGTCAAAGAGCATGATATTGGGGTTCATACACAGGCTGCGGGCAATGGCCACCCGCTGCTGCTGACCGCCGGAAAGCTGGCCCGGATACTTGTCGGCCTGGTCCGGGATCTTGACCCGTTCCAGGTAGTGCATGGCTGTTTCCTCGGCCTCACGCCGGGGTTTTTTCAGCACCCAGATCGGCGCCAGGCAGCAGTTTTCCATCACCGTCAGGTGGGGAAAGAGGTTAAACTGCTGAAAGACCATGCCTATATCGCGGCGGATTTTTTCAATATGTTTCAGGTCGTCATTGAGCTCGATACCGTCAATCCAGATCTCGCCCCGCTGGTGCACTTCCAGCCGGTTGAGGCAGCGGATCAGGGTGGATTTGCCGCAGCCGGAGGGACCGCAGATGATAATTCGCTCCCTGCGTTTGACGTTGAGGTTGATATCCTTGAGAACATGGAAGTCACCATACCATTTATGCATGCCCTTGACTTCAATGGCAAGGTCCTGTTCGGCTGTGGCGGGTTGGGTCATTGCTTGTGTCATGATTATTTCCTGACCGGCTTATCGTTTATGGCCGGTATGCAGTTTTCTCTCAAGATGTTGGCTGTAACGGGACATGGAAAAGCAGAAGATCCAGTAGACCAATCCGGCAAAAACATATCCCTCCACGGAAAATCCCAGCCACTTGGGATCGGCAAAGGCGGACTGAACAATGGAAAGCAGGTCCATCAGGCCGATAATCAGGACCAGGGTGGTATCCTTGAACAGTTCGATAAAGGTGTTGACGATTCCTGGTATAACGGTTTTCAGCGCCTGGGGAAGGATGACAAGAAACATGGCCTGCCAGTAGCTCAGGCCCAGGGCGTCGGCTGCCTCGGACTGGCCCTTGGGCAGGGCCTGCAGGCCGCCCCGGATAACTTCTGCCATGTAGGCGGACTGAAACAGGGAAATACCGACCAGGGCCCTGACCAGTTTGTCGATACGGAGATCTTCGGGCATGAACAGCGGCAGCATGACCGAGGACATGAAAAGCACGGTGATGAGGGGCACACCGCGCCAGAGCTCGATAAATACCACCGATAATGCCCTGGGAATGGGCATGGAAGAACGCCTGCCCAGGGCGAGAATGATGCCAAAGGGAAGAGCGAAAAACATGCCAATGGTTGCCAGGATCAGGGTCAGCATCAGGCCGCCCCATTTGTTGGTTTCGACAACCGGCAGTCCCAGGCCGCCGTAAAAGAGAACAAAGGCGATAATGGGGTAAACCAGGATGGTAAAGGCAGCGACCCAGGATTTTTTCGGGGTTTTTTCAATCAACAGCCAGGCGATGAGTACACCGAGCAGGCCAAAGGCCAGGATGACCCGCCAGTACTGGTCGGGAGGGTAAAATCCGAACATGAACTGGGTCAGGCGGACCTTGACAAAGACCCAGCAGGCGCCGCCGTCGGTGCAGGCGTCTCTGGTCGATCCGGCCCAGTTGGCATCGAGGATCGCCCAGTTGATGACCGGCGGTAGAAAACGAACAACAAGGTACAGGGCACCCAGCGTCAATATTGAATTGAGCGGAGAGGAGAAGAGGTTTTTCCTGGCCCAGCCGATAATACCGACACTGGTGGACGGCGGTGGCAGGTCTGGATGCGGTGTATGGACAGACATGGTTACCGCTCCCTCAGTTGGCTTCTGGCGTTATACCAGTTCATGAAAAAGGAAATTGTCAGGCTGATGGTGAGATAGACGGCCATGGTCATGGCAATGACCTCGATGGCCTGGCCGGTCTGGTTGAGCGTTGTCCCGGCGAAAACCGATACCAGATCCGGATAGCCGATGGCCGTTGCCAGGGATGAGTTTTTGACCAGATTAAGATACTGGCTGGTCATCTGGGGGATGATAACCCGCATGGCCTGGGGGATGATGACCAGGCGCAGGATCTTTCCGGGCCGGAGGCCAAGGGCGGCCGCGGCCTCGGTCTGGCCGTGACTGACCGAGAGAATGCCGGAGCGGACGATTTCCGCGATCAGGCTTGCCGTATAAACACTTAACGCGATAAGCAGGGCCGCAAGTTCCGGTATAATGGTAATACCGCCCTGAAAGTTAAAGCCCTTGAGGACCGGATACTCCCAGGAGAGAGGACGACCGGTGGCAAAATAGGCAACCATCGGCAAAAGCAGGATAAGCCCGGTTGCGGTCCAGAAGACGGGAAACTGCTCCCCTGTTTCCTCCTGACGTTTGCCTGCCCACCGTTTCAGGATAATTGTGGCCAGGATTGCCAGAATAAAGGCGCCGGCAACCCAGCCGAATCCCTGCTGAAAAATTGGGCTTGGCAGATAAACACCCCGGATATTCAAGAAAAATTTTTCTCCTATGTGGAGACTGTTACGGGGCGAGGGCAAGGCCTGCAGGACCGCGAAATACCAGAAAAATATCTGCAGCAGCAGGGGCAGGTTTCTAAAGGTCTCAATATAGATTCCGGCCAGCTTGGAAACAAGCCAGTTGGAGGACAGGCGGGCAACCCCGATGATAAATCCGAGGATGGTGGCGCAGATAATGCCAAGCGCCGAAACCAGAATCGTGTTCAGCAGACCAACGATAAAGGTGCGGCCGTAGGTGTCGTTTTCCGTATAGGGAATCAGGTGCTGGATGATTCCGAAACCGGCCTTTTGCTTGAGAAAAGCAAAGCCCGTGGAAATGCCGCGCTGCTGAAGATTGTGAATGGTGTTATTGGCGATAAAGGCGAAAAAGAGACTGACGCCGATGGCCAGCAGGACCTGGAAGAGCAGGGCCCGGTTGTGGGCGTTATTCCACCAGGCGGTCTTTTGCGGATGTTCAACGGTTGCCATGTGAAGGTCGAAGAGAGCAAAGAAGAAGAGCGCCCCCACAGGGGACGCTCTTTATTTCAGTGAGAAAACAGGATGTTATCTAATCGGTGGCGCGTACTGGATACCGCCTTTGTTCCAGAGGGCGTTGAGGCCGCGTTTGATCTTCAGCGGTGATCCCTGGCCGACATTGCGTTCAAACACTTCACCGTAATTGCCGACCTGTTTGATAATCTGGTAGGCCCAGTCATCGGAGAGATTCATGCCCTTGCCCTTGATTCCCTCCAGACCGAGCAGGCGGCGGATATTGGGGTCTGTTGATTTTTTCATCTCATCAACGTTTTTGGAGGTGACCCCCATCTCTTCGGCATCGATCATGGCAAAAATGGTCCATTTAACAATGTTGAACCAGCCATCATCTCCCTGACGGACAACCGGCCCCAGGGGCTCCTTGGAGATAATTTCGGGAAGAACAACAGCATCTTCGGGTTTGGCCAGTTTGATGCGCAGGCCATAGAGCTGGGACTGATCCGAGGTCAGGACGTCACAACGACCGGCCTCAAAGCCCTTGACGGTCTGATCGGAGGTGTCAAAGACAACGGCCTGGTATTTCATCTTGTTCTGTTTGAAGTAATCGGCAAGATTGAGCTCGGTGGTTGTCCCGGACTGGATACAGATGGCGGCGCCGTCAAGCTCCTTGGCGCTCTTGACCCCGAGTTTCTTGGAAACCATGAAACCCTGACCGTCATAATAGTCGGTATGGGTAAAATTCAATCCCAGAGAGGTGTCACGGGTCAGGGTCCAGGTCGTGTTTCGGGAGAGAATATCGATTTCTCCGGACTGCAGGGCCGTGAAACGTTCTTTAGCGGTCAGGGGAACGAATTTGACCTTGTTGGCATCGTGGAGGACGGCTGCGGCAACGGCGCGGCAGGCATCAACATCCAGCCCTGTCCAGTTTCCCTTCTCATCGGGATTGGAGAAACCGGGGAGTCCCGTAGAAACACCGCATTGCAGCACATCCCGCTTCTGCACTTCCTCAAGGGTGGAGGCGGACGCCAGGGAGGCGGAGATCATAAAAAAGACGGCCACCATGATAAAGGATAATTTTTTCATCGGTTCTCCTTGTACAAATTTATTCAATTTCACACTGTTACCATTGCAAAGAATGGCAGTTTCCAATAAGCTGAATATAGTACCAGAAAAAGGAAAAAAGTCTACCGTGTTTTTCCATAACCGCAACTGTTGGTTGATCCCCAATCGTTGTGTTTTCCAGACGGGCTGGCAGAGTATTCTTTCTTATATGCGATGAAAAATCAGGAAGAGACAGTTAGAAAACCGATAATACTGATTGCCGATGACAATCAGGTTATCAGCAAACTGCTTGGCGAGCTGTTTACCCGGGAGGGATATCAGGTGGCCGAGGTCAGTGACGGGGAATCCGTGCTTAAACTGCTGCCGTCCATCCAGCCGGATCTGATCCTTCTTGATGTGGATCTTCCTGAAATGTCAGGATTTGATGTCTGCCGTAAACTCAAACATGATCCGGCCTCAGCCGATATTCCCGTCCTGTTTGTCACCTCCCGCAACGATAAAAAGGATATCCTGGCCGGCTTTGCCGCCGGGGGACAGGATTATGTTGTCAAACCGTCAACCCGGGCGGAACTGCTGGCCAGGGTCCGTACCCATCTTGCCCTGCGTCAGGCCCAGCAACGGCTCAAAGCCAGTGAGGCCCGGTATCGAGAACTCTCTCTGCGCGATGATCTGACCGGATTTTATAACACCCGCTACCTGTATCAGACCCTGCAGGGCCAGCTGGACATGCACCGCACCAGGCCCCTGTCGGTGATTTTTATGGATATTGATAATTTCAAGTACGTTGTCGATACCTATGGCCATCTCAATGGCTCGCGTACCCTGGCCGAACTGGCGGATGTGGTTCGCAGTGTCCTGCCCGAGGGGTGCTATGGCGTGAGTTACGGCGGTGATGAATTTGTCATCGTGCTTGCCGGCTATGATCATAATAAAGGGATGCAGGTGGCCGAGCGTATTCGTCGGGCCGTTGAAAAGACCAGTTTCCTCTCCACCATGGATTTGTCTATCCATATAACCGTTTCCTGCGGGGTGGCAACCTTTCCCGAAGATGCGCAAACCCTGACCGACCTGCTCGCGGCCGCCGACCATGCCCTGTTTGAGGTCAAGAAACAGGGGAAAAACGCTGTCGGCAGTTTTCATTGATCGACATGGCCCGTTCCTCCGCCCGCCTGGTCGCCCTGGAGGCGCTGTGTGAATTTCATAAATCCGGGCAACCGGTGACCGCTATTCTGACTGCTCTGTCCGCAAGGAAGCGGCTGTCCCCCCGTGACCACCAACTGGCCAGGGCCCTGGTGTTCGGTATTTTGCGGCGGCAACAGTATCTGGATTGCATTATTGACCGCTTTTCCCGCCATCCGGTGACCAAAATGAAGCCGCGCACCCTGATTGCCCTGCGCACAGGCATTTACCAGTTGCTGTTCATGGACCGGATTCCGGCCTCGGCAGCGGTCAATGAAACCGTGCAGGCCTTTAAGACCGGGCGGCAACCCAAATGGCTGGTTCGCTTTGTTAACGGGGTGTTGCGCAGTGTTGCCAGGGAACGGGATTCCCTGCCACCACCCGAGCGTATGACCGTCGACGGCGCCCCTGTTTTGAATCATCCGGCCTGGCTGGTCAAGCGGTGGGAAAAAGCCCATGGCAGGCAGAGGACCCGTGATATCTGCCTGATCAACAACGAACCTCCGCCCCTGATCCTGCGGGTCAATACCGGCTTACTGCCGCGGCGTCAATTTGCGGCCATGTTGGCTGAGATCGGCCGGGTTGAATACGGAAAATTTGCAGAAACCGCTCTGTCCCTGCCCGATTTTCGCGGCGACGTGGCGGCCCTGCCAGGCTATGACAGGGGCTGTTTTGTTGTTCAGGATGAGGCCGCGCAACTGGCCACCTGTTTGTTGACCATGAAAAAGGGTGGGCGTTATCTAGATGGTTGTGCCGGGGTGGGCGGAAAAACAACCCATCTGGCTGCCCTGTTGCCGCCTGGCGCTGATCTTACGGCCATCGAGCCGGAAAAGAGGCGTTATCGTCTTCTTGGTGAAAATCTG
>JALVAI010000290.1 GCA_027011235.1 Desulfobulbaceae bacterium | reverse complement strand
GAATAAATGCCGTCGGCGGCAAGGGAGAGGGAAAAAGATGAGAGCAAAACGCTCCCGAACAACAGGAAGATAAAAATGAAAAAACGCAATATGGGCGGGAGAGGTGTCTGCATCCGGAAGAACTCGGCCCTGTCTTTTATGGCTCCGGTCGGATCTGGCAAATGTTGCTAAAAAAGGGGATACGCCAAAAGCGTATCCCCTAGTTTTCTGGTCGGAACGAGAGGATTTGAACCTCCGATCTCTTGACCCCCAGTCAAGCGCCTTACCAGGCTAGGCCACGTTCCGATCATATTTTATGTTCCAGCAAAGGTGATCATGGGACCAGGAGTTTTTTCCTGGTCTCCTTTCCAAGTCCACCATCATGTGGTTGCCAGATATTATCTCTGGAGTATTGGTAACGAACTTTTTTATTTACCTGCTAATCCCCAGAATGTCAACTCATGATGACGGCTATTTCTCAAATCCGACCTTTTGCAAGATATCCTGCAACTCATTTTTTATAAGGCTCAACTTTTCCAGGGTATGCCGCTCTCCCTTTTCGCTCCCTTGCCCGGGGTCAGCAACCGGCCGACCACGACTGCCTTCAGAGCGGTACCGGTTCTCCAACACCTTGCGTGCTCCGGAAATCGTATAGCCTTCATCATGGAGCAGCTTTTTGATATACAGCAGTTGCTCTACGTCCTTTTTCCTGTATAATCGTTGTTTTGATTTGGCACGATGGGGTCGTACCCGGGGAAACTCCGTTTCCCAGTAACGCAGAACATAGGTATCAACGCCAACAATCCTGCTGACCTCACCAATCCGAAAATATTTCTTTTCCGGGATATGTTCCGCCTGGGCAGAAGTCTGTTTCACGTATATATCTGTCCTCGGTCAAAACCCCTTTTTTTGTGACCCCGGTATAATCTTCAGCTGTTGAGCTGCTCCCGCAGACGTTTACTTGGCCGGAAAGAGACCATCTTTCTTTTGGTAATGGTCATTGCTTCACCAGTCCTCGGATTCCGTCCCCGGCGAGGCGCCTTGTCCCTGACGGTCAATGTGCCGAACTGGACAAGTTTGATTGATTCTCCAGAGATGAGCGTTTCCTTCATAACGGCAAAAATCTTGTCCACCAACTCGGCCCCGTTGCGCTGGGAAACACCGAGTTTTTCATTGATTGCCGCTGCAAGTTCCTTACGTGTTACATTTTTTTTCTTCATCTATTCAGTTCCTTCCCGGTAGCGACCACCAAATTCGGTCATTAGATACTGTACAATTTTTTCATGGATTTTGTCAACGGTCACATCATCAAGGGTCTTTTTCGGCGACCTGTAGGTTACCGACAGGGCAACAGATTTCATCCCAGGTTCAATTGGCTTACCGCTATAGACATCGAACATATCCACAGACTCGACCAGTTCGGTCCGTTGCCCTTTCACGGCCCGTAACAGTTCACCCGCCGGCACCTGTTCAGGGACCAGCAGGGCAATATCCCGTTTCACCATTGGATATTTCGGGATCGGCACAAACTGTTTCCGCAACCGGGGTAATTCGCCGAGATCCTGAAGATCACACTCCAGAAAATAGACAGGCTGCTTGATACCCATGCCACGCAGCGCCTCATCGCTTACCTGTCCAATTCGAGCAATCTCATTGTTGCCGTCAACCAGTGACAACCCGGTGGCTGGCGCGACATACGGTTGTTCCTGTTTGGTCACAACAAATTCCAAGGCCTGTTCCTTTCCGGTGAGGTGCAAAGACTCAACAAGTGCCGTTACCAGTCCCTTGATGTCAAAAAAATCCGCCTGCTGGCCGGAAAAATAGATGGGAGCAGCGCCCGGGTAACGCGCGCCGGTACAAACCGCGCATAACTGGTACCTTTCTTCGGGCTGTTCATCCTTTCCATGCTGGAAAAATACTTTCCCGACCTCAAACAGCCGCAGATCCGGCTGCTGATAATTGATGTTCCGGCAGACGTTTTCCAATAAACCAGGCAGCAACATGGAGCGCATAACCGCCTGCTCCTCGGTCAGCGGGTTGAGCAACCGGGTTAGCCGGCGTCTGTAATCATCGCGATCCAGTCCCATCCGATCCAGATGTCTCTCATCAACAAAGCTGTAATTGATGGCCTCATAAAATCCCTGACCGGTACAGACCGAACACACCTCTTTGCGAAGCTCCCTGAGTTCATCACGTACCGGATAATCCATTCTGATTAGCGGCATGGTGGTGGGAATATCGTTGTAGCCGACAAGGCGGGCAATTTCCTCAACCAGATCAACTTCCCGTTCAACATCGGGCCGGAAGCTGGGAACAACGACCTCAAGCCCCTCTTTTCCGTTATCGGTAACAGTAAAGCCGATACTTTCCAGATAGTCTCCTATTTGCCTGGGTGATAACTCCATGCCCAGCAGACTGCAGACCCTGGCCGGCCGAAGTTTCAGGGTCAACTGTTCCCTGCGCCCGGGATATTCATCCACCCCGCCTTCACAGACAGTGGCGCCGGCAAGCTCGATCATGAGCTGAACCGCACGTTCCATGGCCACAGGGGAAATTTCAGGATCAACGCCACGCTCGAACCTGTAGGACGCCTCAGATGGCAGATTGAGACGACGGGCGGTACGCCGAATGGACACCGGATCAAAACAGGCCGACTCCAGCAATACCTCGGTCGTACCATCGGTGACCTCGGAGTGCAGGCCTCCCATCACCCCGGCAACCGCCACCGGTCCCCTGGAGTCGCAGATCATCAGCATATCCGGCTGCAGCCTGCGACTGGTTCCATCTAAAGTCTCAAATTCGGTCTCATCGTCTTTAGGGCAGCGAACAACGATTTTCCCTTCCCTGATTTTTGTAAAATCAAAGGCATGCAGGGGCTGCCCATACTCAAGCATGACAAAGTTGGTGATATCAACGATATTATTGATCGGCCGCATGCCGACAGCAAGGAGCTGCCGTTGCAGCCACCAGGGAGAAGGAGCAATGGTTACATTGGTTAACCTGCGGGCAGCATAGCGGGGGCACAGAGATGGCTCCTCAATGGTTACGGAAAAATCGGCCTTTGCCGAATCAAGGGGCGGCGCCGCTGATACTGGCATACGCAGAGACCGGCCGGTGAAACCGGCCACCTCGCGGGCTATACCAAGGACCGAGGCGCAATCCGGACGGTTGGGGGTTAGATCGACCTCGATCATGGTGTCTTCAAGTTCAAGGGCCCGGGTGAGTGGAATACCTGCAGCCAGCGACTCATCAAGCTCCATAATTCCAGAGTGATCTTCGCTTAAACCAAGCTCCCTGGCGGAACACAACATGCCAAGCGATTGCTCCCCACGCACCTTGGCCTTTTTTATCTTCATGCCATCGGGGAGACGGGTGCCAGGACGGGCAAGGGCGGTTGTCAAACCTTCTCTGACATTGGGGGCGCCGCAGACAATCTGAACAGTTTCTTCACCGGTATCAACCTGACAAAGGGTCAGTCGGTCGGCATTGGGATGCTTGGCAACAGAGAGCACCTTGGCGGTTATGATCTGGTCAAGCCCCTGATAAAGCGGGGTAACCGCCTCGACCTCAAGACCGAGCATGGTCAATTTGTCGGCAAGTTGTTCCGGTGTGATATTATCCACGGAAACAAATGTGGAGAGCCAACTGAGCGTGAATTTCATTGAAGTTACCTGGCGATCAGACGAACAGAACTGGAGTATAAAAAATTTTATGCAACAGATCCGGTAATTGGCTATATCCTAAAATTGGGAAAGGAAACGAAGATCATTCTCATAATAAAGGCGAATATCATCAATGCCGTACTTGAGCATTGCAATCCGCTCCACCCCAAGGCCAAAGGCAAATCCCGAATATTCGTCCGGATCATAGCCCACCATTTTCATGACCTCCGGATCAATCAGGCCGGAACCGAGAATTTCAATCCAGCCGGTGCGTTTACATACCCGGCATCCTTTGCCGCCGCAAATAACGCAACCGATATCGACCTCGGCGCTTGGTTCAGTAAAGGGGAAGAAGCTCGGTCGAAAACGAACAGCAAGATCCTTGGAAAACATGCGCCGAAGAAAGCTTGTCAGCACTCCCTTGAGATCGGCAAAGGAAACCTGCCGATCAACGAGAAAGCCCTCAACCTGGACAAACATCGGTGTATGGGTAATGTCGGAATCACAGCGATAGACCTTTCCCGGAGCGATATAGCGCAGGGGAGGTTCCTGGTTCTCCATGATCCTTGCCTGCATCGGTGAGGTATGGGTCCGCAGGAGGATGGAATCGGAAACATAAAAGGTGTCATGCATATCCCGGGCGGGATGATGCTTGGGAATATTCAACGCCTCGAAGTTATAATGATCTGTTTCAACATCCGGTCCCTCGGCAATGGCAAATCCAAGACCTTCGAAAATTGAACAGATCTCTTCCATGACCTGGGTCACAGGGTGCAATTTACCTACCGGCAGGTATCTGCCGGGCAGGCTGCGATCGAGATTGCCTACTGCAGGACCGGCATCCCGGGCATCGGCAAGTTCCTGCTTTTTCTTTTCAAAAAGGGAGGTGATCTCTTTTTTGACGGAATTGGCAAGAGCGCCCAGCCTGGGTCGCTCTTCCTTGGGCACCTCGGCCAGTTTCCGCATGACCGTGGTCAGTGATCCGCCCTTGCGACCAAGGTAGCGTACCCGAAAGGGCTCCAGTCCGGTTGAATCGGTTATCTCTGCAAGGGCGGAGAGGGCTTCCTCTCTCAGCCGGTTTAACTCACTTTCCATTGGCGGATCAGGCAGAAACCACGCCGGTGGTTTTCACCACTTCGGAAAAGGCATGGGGATCGACAATGGCAAGGTTGGAAAGCACTTTGCGGTCCAGCTCGATATTGGCCTTTTTCATCCCGTTTATCAGGCGGGAATAATTGGTACCGTTATTTTTCGCCGCTGCCCCAATTCGAACAATCCACAGCCGGCGGAAATTACGTTTTTTGGTCCGCCGGTCACGATAGCTGTAACAGAGGGCACGGTCTACCGCCTCGGTGGCAGTGCGAAAAAGGCGACTTTTCCCGCCTCTGTATCCACGGGCCTGTTTTAAAATTTTATTTCTTCTGCGGCGAGCCTTGAAGCCGCGGGTTACGCGTGGCATGAAAATCTCCGTTTATGGGTATTACTTGTTAACCGTTAAGACGTTATCTGCGCCAGTCAGTCTTGGACATAATTACAGGCAAACCTGGCCTAAACATAAGGCAGCATCCGTTTGACGGCCTTGAGATCGGCGGCATCTATCAAACCGGGCTTGCGCAGGTTTCTTTTTCGTTTTGTTGATTTCTTCGTCAGGATATGGGAGGTGAATGCCTTGTTCCGACGAATCTTCCCGGAACCTGTGGCCTTGAACCTCTTGGCAGCCCCCCTGTTGGTCTTCATTTTCGGCATAATAATACTCCTTACCAGGCAGACTGATTGCTGCCGATTTTATCTATTCTACTGTTTGCCCAATTGGGGGCATGAACCAGCATAGCTGGACCATATTTTATGGTCTCGGTCACAATAACTGATAACACTCAAAAGATTACGCTTAAAATATGCGCACTCCTGTTTTCAGACAGACTTCACGGCCCCTTTTAACCGCCTGCCGGCAGAACAATGGACACAAAAAGGGATACAAACCGCTTGTAATCAGGATTTGGGGCCGACAAACATCACCAGTTGCCGCCCTTCCATTCTCGGCTCCTGGAGGATAACACAATCATCACGCAGTTTCTCCGCTATCTTGGTAATGGCATCAAGACCAACGGTCTGGGCATAGATGATTTCACGTCCACGAAAACGCATGGTAACTTTGACCTTGTTATTCTGAGCAAGAAATTTTTTGATCTTTTTGATCTTGAAATTAAGATCATGCTCTTCGGTCTTGGGCCGGAATTTAATCTCCTTGGTCTCTACCGTTGTCTGTTTTTTCTTTGCTTCCTGCTGTTTCTTTTTCAGCTCGTAACGGTATTTATCAAAATTCATCAGACGACAAACCGGCGGATTTGCCTTTGCGGAAACTTCAACCAGATCAAGCCCCTGGTCATCCGCCATCCGCTGAGCCTCTTTTGTCGGCAACACGCCTATCTGTTCACCATCTGCGCCAACAAGCCGAACCTCGGGATAGGTAATGGCCTCGTTGGTTTTTACACGGATTTCCTGTCTCTGCGGTTTGTTTCTTCCCCGACGTTTGATGTTCCTTCCTCCTGAGCTAATTCGTTATTCTTTTTATTCTTGATTACCTGTTCCACCCATCAAGCCGACAGAACGGCATCACACTCCCCGGCCACCAGATCGGCAAATGCGGCAGCTGTCATCGGCTCCAGATTGTCCCCGTTCTTTTTGCGCACCGTCACTGTTCCGTCCTGTCGTTCCCGCTCACCAATGATCAGCATATAGGGAACTTTCATCATCTGGGCTTCACGGATCTTGTAATTGAGCTTTTCATTTCTCAAATCCTTTTCCACCCGCACGCCCTTTCTGCGCAACTCCTCATAGACGGCGGCGCAATACTCGGCCTGGTCATCGGTGATATTGAGGATTCTTGCCTGTTCCGGCGCCATCCACAGGGGAAAGCTGCCAGCATAATGCTCGATAAGAACGCCGATAAACCGCTCCAATGACCCCATCAGGGCCCGATGAATCATAATCGGCTGATGCTTGCCGCCATCCTTGCCCGTATATGTCACCTGGAACCGCTCCGGCAGGTTAAAATCAACCTGAATGGTTGAACACTGCCAGGACCTGCCCAGCTGGTCCTTGATCTTAATATCTATTTTCGGGCCGTAAAAAACCCCTTCCCCGGGATCAATGGCATAGGCCAGCCCCTTTTTGTCCATGGCCTGCTTCAGGGCCTGGGTGGACAGCTCCCAATGTTCATCGGAACCAACATATTTTTCAGGCCTGGTTGACAGGTAAACGTCATAGCTGTCAAAGCCAAAGGTCTGTAATATATGAAGATTCAAGTCAATAATATGAAAAATCTCTTCTTCGAGCTGATCGGGCCGGCAGAAGATGTGGGCATCATCCTGGGTAAAGCCACGGACCCGCATCAGGCCATGCAAGGCCCCGGTCCGCTCGTAGCGGTAGACAGTGCCAAGCTCGCACCAGCGGATGGGAAATTCGCGATAGGAATGCTTGTTGGCATTATAGACCCCGATATGAAAGGGGCAATTCATCGGTTTAAGCTGATATTTTACCTCATCGATTTCCATGGGCGCGTACATATTCTCGCCGTAGAAATCAAGATGTCCCGATGTCTTCCATAAGTCCTGACGGGCGATATGCGGGGTATAGAGCAATTCATAACCGTGACGGTAATGCTCGTCCTTCCAGTAATCTTCAATACACCGGCGCAGCATTGCCCCCCTGGGCTGCCAGAGGATCAATCCCGGCCCTATCTCATCGGAAATGGTAAACAGGCCAAGCTGTTTGCCCAGCTTGCGGTGGTCCCGTTTTTTCGCCTCCTCAAGGCGGTTGAGGTATTTTTTCAGTGCCTTTTTATCAGCAAAGGCTGTCCCGTATATCCTGGTCAACATTTGCCGGTTTTCATCCCCGCGCCAGTAAGAACCGGCAACCCGCAGCAGCTTGAAGACCTTCAGCCAGGAGGTATCGGGGATATGGGGCCCCCGACAGAGATCAATAAAATCTCCCTGCCGATAAAGACTGACCGTATCATCGGTCATATCCTCA
>JALVAI010000289.1 GCA_027011235.1 Desulfobulbaceae bacterium | reverse complement strand
GACTAAAGAGAAACTGGCAGCCATTATGCATACAACCGGCGCCCTGGCCGGTCTTTTCTCCCTTCATGAAACCGTAATTCCGATATCTGATACCAGGGAAGAAAAACAATTGGTCAATCTCAGACGGGTTGTCCAACAGGCAAGAGCCACCGGCAAAACAAAGAAGCGTCTGTTTGGCCCTGGATGGGGACTCCTGCTGCCTACAAATAAACTGTTAGCTGTTGCAGTACCCATTACGCAGCATGATAAGGTGGTCGGCGCGGTTGGAGTACTTATCCCTCTGGCCCCGGTTTATGCCTCCCTGTCAGGGGCCTACCGGATTATTTTCGTCTATCTGCTGGTAAATCTTCTTGTCCTGGTGGTGATCGGACTGTTTCGATTCATGGCCATAATGGTGCGACCGGTTGAAAAACTGGTCCGCATGACCGATGCCTATCAAGAGGAGGATGGAATTCCCTTTTTGTCCTTTCAGGCCGGCGGCCAGTTTGAGCAACTTTCCCATTCCCTGAATAAAATGCTCGGGCGCATTGAAACCGACCGGAAAAAGTTGCAGGCCACGGTACAGTCGCTGCAGCAGGCGAACAGGGAGCTTGTCGATACCCGTAGGGAGGTGGTTCGCGCGGAAAAACTTGCCTCTGTGGGTAGATTGGCGGCAGGCCTTGCCCATGAGATAGGTAATCCTATTGGGGTGGTTCTCGGTTACCTGGGTTTGCTCCGGCAGCAGGGGCTCGATCCCGCAGAAAGGAGGGATTTTGCCGACCGTTGCGAGAATGAACTTCAGCGCATCAACAATCTGGTTCGACAATTACTCGATTTCTCCCGTGTTAATAGTGGGAACAAAGAACGCTTTTCCCTGCATGTACTTTTAGATGATATAATAGCGATGATGGAATCCCAGCCTCTTATGCGTGCCATGCAAATCCGTACGGATTTTTCTGCGTCCCGGGACACAATTCTGGCCGATCCGGACCAGATACGGCAGGTTTTCGTCAACTGTTTTTTAAATAGCGCTGATGCCATGGCGGATTGTGGTGACATCGAACAGACACTTGTCATTTCAACACGGGAACTTGCCGCCGAAAGCGATGGCGGCACATCTGACAAAGGAGAATCCGATAGAATAGAGATCAGAATTACAGACACGGGTACAGGGATAGCCAAGGAGGATATCGACAGTGTATTTGATCCCTTTTTCACAACGAAAGAGCCGGGCAAGGGAACCGGACTTGGCCTGTCCGTTGCTTATTCCATTGTCGAGGACTGTGGCGGAACCATGAAAGTGCAGAGTCGCGCCGGCAAAGGGACAACAGTAATTCTTACCTTGCCGCTTGTTTGAGTGGTTGGGGGCATCTCCCGAGGCAGTGCATCATACCCGAGTGCAGTATGTCATCCTCCGGGCTCTGTAGTCGGGGATGGGAATCCAGGAAGGTGCTATGCCCAAAAAAAATGTACACTGGATTCCCGCCCAAAAGACTGCGGGAATGACGAGGGGGGGGAGACTGCGGGAATAACGGAGTGGATAGACCGCGGGAATAATATGAAACTGTCATCCCTGAGGTAGTGTGTCATCCTCGAGGTTTTTTAGTCGGGGACGGGGATCCATGTAGATGACTGGCCCAGGATGTTAACTGGATTCCCGACCAAAGGACTTCGGGAATGACGGAATAGGATTCCCGCTCAACAGATTACGGGAATGACGTGGCGAGGGGGACTGTGGCATGAAGGGAACAGGTCGTCCTTTTCTCGTTACACTGCTCAGCGGTGTAACGCAAAGTCCGGCGCTCTGCGCCTCTGTTTTTTACGGTTTTGTAATGTTTTTTTTGTAAGTAACTCATGCGCGAGCGTTGCCTGAGGCCGGGTACCAGAAAGACAACTCCTTTTAAGGCTGCTGGATTGGCATCTTGTAGAAGCCAAAAGGTGATGAAGACTTTGGAAATGGCGGATTTTCTACTCAATTGGTAAAGGCCACCTTGAAAAATTGCCACCGGATCTTTGCGTCACGGAAAAATGACAAAATGCCCACATATGTTTAATATGCTACGCTTTTTAAGTTTGCTGTTCCTTGACCTCGAACGAAAATTCTAATTTTTCAAGGCACCCTAAAAGGATTTTGCACAATAATGCCGGAGTAAAATTGACCGGCATTCAGGTCTTCTGAATAAATAGTGGCGCAACCGGCCTTTTCGGCTGCAGAAATAATACACGCATCCCAGAATCCAATGCAATATGCTGATCTTATTTCTATGGCCCGCCGTATAAGTTCGGGTGTTTGTCCTATGACCTGGAAAGTTTCCAGTATAAAGAGTTGGCGTATGACTACATCCTGGCGCTGTCCAAGTTTACTGAGGGCCACATGGGCATATTCCTGCATGACCTGGGTTGAGAGTACTCCTGTATCATCCCGCATAAGTTGGCTGACGAGTTGGATGGCTTGGTTTTGCTTGTTTGGGTCCCGCGCGTCGTTTGCGTAGATAAGGACATTTGTATCTATAAAATATTTCATGTTTTGTCCCCTGTCCGATCATATATGAGGTCCCTGGAAAATTTGAATTCCTCAGGTGACCGGCCGGCAAATTGTTTGGCCAGGTCGGCAAATTCTTCAGCTCGAGATGCTTTTTCCTTTTCCGAGCCAAGGGATCGCAGATATCTTCGTATAAGATTATTGAGGCTTGTATTTTGTTGTTTTGCAAAATCTCTGGCCTGCTCGATGAGTTTTTGATCTGCTGAGAGTGTTATATTCATGTGTGCCTCCTTATGTGTATTATGTGCAATATAATATGTGTGGTTTTTCGTTTGTCAAGCGAAGAATTTGGAAGGAAATAATTTGCCAGTGACCATGATCATGACTATAGTCACACAGGGGAGATAGAAAAATTTAGAGGTATTGGCATGCAAACAATAAAGGCATCTGAGTTCAAGGCAAAATGTCTGCATTTGATGGATGAGGTGAATGAGACCGGAGGGGAAATTATTATAACAAAAAACGGTAAACCTGTTTCCATCCTTAAAGCTTATAACAAAAGACCGGAAACACTCTTTGGTATGCATGCGGGGAAAATTAAGAGTAATGATGATCTGATTGCCCCACTGGATATTGATTGGGATGCAGCATAATGCTTCTCTGTGATACACATGTTCTTGTCTGGCTGGATGAGGGAAACCCGCGACTTGGTTCCAAGGCGTTACAGGTCATGAACAAGGCCCTGGCTGCAGGTCAACTTGGAGTAGCCTCAATCAGCTTTTGGGAAATCGCCATGCTTGTTGAGAAAGGGCGGCTTGACATTCAAATAGAGCTGGATGTCTGGCGTAAGGAATTATTGCAATCCGGGTTGTTTGAGATCCCTTTACAAGGTTCAACAGCTCTCCGTGCCGGGCAGTTGCAATCATTTCACGGTGATCCTGCCGATCGCATGATTGTTGCTACGGCTTTTGAAAATTCTGCCACACTTGTTACTGCTGATAAAAAAATTTTAGAATGGAATGGACTGCATCATACAATTGACGCCAGCGCCTAAGAGTAATTTTTAATGCCCGATCCCACTAAAAAAATTCTTGTCATTGATGATGAGGAAAACATGCGGCACATGCTTTCCTCCATTTTGTCCCGGCATGGTTATGCGATAGAGGCCGTTGGGAACGGGCGTGAAGGGTTGAAGCTTTTACAGGAAAAGAAATTTGATTTTATTCTCTGTGATATCAAAATGCCGGTCATGGACGGCATGGATTTTTTGCGTGCAGCCCGGAAACTCGATCATTTTTCGACAATCATCATGATGTCGGCCTATGGTTCCCTCGACAGCGCCATAGAAGCCATGCACCTTGGCGCCTATGATTATATATCCAAACCATTCAAGCCTGAAGAAATCCTCCTGGTCCTGAAAAAGGCCGAAGAGCGGGAACGGCTGCAACGGGAAAATGCGCAATTAAGAAGTCAGTTATCAGGCATCGACGAAGATTTCAGTTTTGGCCGGATGGTTGGCAAGAGTCGGGAAATGCGGGAAATTTTCCGCTTGGCAACCAAGGTTGCCCCCCATCCGACCACGGTTCTCATCACCGGTGCATCCGGCACCGGCAAGGAATTGTTGGCACGGGGCATTCATGATGCAAGTAATCGTGCGGATAGATCATTTGTTGCCGTCAACTGTGGATCAATTCCGGAGAATCTTCTGGAAAGTGAGCTGTTCGGGTATAAAAAGGGCGCTTTTACCGGCGCGGACCGGAACAAAAAAGGGCTGTTTGCCGAGGCTGACGGCGGCACGCTCTTTCTTGATGAAATAGGAGAACTTCCACTTTCCATGCAGGTCAAGCTCTTACGTGCTATCCAGGAGCAGGAAGTGCAGCCGCTCGGCGCGGCAAAACCACAAAAAATAGATGTGCGACTGCTGGCCGCAACAGCCAGAGATCTTGCAGAAGAGGCAAGGCAGGGACGTTTCCGGGAAGACCTTCTCTTTCGACTCAATGTAATTCATATTCATATCCCACCACTGTCACAACGGCTTGATGATCTGCCACTCCTGTGCGATCATTTTCTCGCCAAGTTCAAGAATACCCATGCCGTTGATATACAGGGTATTTCGCCGGCTGCCATGAACCTGTTGCTGTCATATTCCTGGTCGGGAAATGTTCGAGAACTGGAAAATGTTCTTGAACGGGCGGTTATTCTTGCTGAAAAAAATGTGATTTTGCCGGAAAACCTGCCGCCGGAGTTTGGCGTCAGGCAGGATTCCCGCCGGCTGGACGATTTTTTTTCCGGGTTTTCCATCAAAAAAGCCCAAAAAATTATGGAAAAATCGCTTATCAGTCGTGCGCTGGAAGCCACCGGCGGCAACAAGAGCAAGGCAGCCGAGCTTCTTGAAATCAGTTATCCGGCCCTTCTGCAGAAAATCAAACGATATTCACTTCAATAATCATCGTTATCGGCACCTGACTATAAAGTTTTTTTATAGTTTCCGCCCGCGTTGTAAAATCAGTTTATTATCCGTTGCGCTTTTTTGTTGTCTTGTTGAACAGGTGTCTCCTAACAAGTTGATAGTATGTGAAAAAAATATTTAACAAGTATTGGCCTGTTTTTTGCTACAAGACGAACAGGAGGATTCTTCTATGCCATATACATTGACAAAGAAAAATAAACAAAGCGGTTTCACCCTGATAGAGGTCATGGTGGTGGTGGCTATCATTGGTGTGGTTCTTGCCATTGCGATTCCGAATTATTTGAAATGGAAACCCGGTTATATTTTTCGAGGCGCTGTTTCCCAGGTCCGTGGTGATTTAAATCGTGCCAAAATGCGGGCTTTGGAAACTCGAAGGCAATGTCGTGTTGTTTTTTCAGTAAATGGTTATCAGTTTGAGGACGGTAATCAGGTAATGAATTCCACCCAATGGGGGAAGATAAACCCTGATGGCAGCTTTACCGCCGGTACTCCATATCTTACTCAAAATTTAAATAAATTCCCGCAGATAAAACTAACTCCCGGCACGCAGAACCCGGTTTTTTCTCCAAGAGGGACCGCCGGTACAGGGTCGGTTACGATCAACAAGCCGGATGGAACTCCCGGTGCAACAATCACGGTGAACAGGGTCGGCAGGATACAGGTCACATGGCTATAAAAAAAATGAAAGAACAACAGGCGGGTTTTTCTTTGCTGGAAATCATGATTGCCCTTGCGGTTCTGGGCATTGTGCTGGCTGGCGTTACAAAAATTTTTACGACCACTGGCCGTTATCATACCTCACAGGAAAGAATGATGGAGGTGATGGAAAATATCCGGGCGGTTAAACAGCTCATGACTGATGAGATTCGTTCCGCAGGGTGTAACCCGAAAAATAAAAGGAGAATTGGTTTTGAACCGGACACCAGTGATGACCGTTTTGATACCGATGCCAATTCAATTCATTTCACCCGGGATATCGATAATGGTGACAATGACGCGCTGTATGAACCTGACGGTGATGCAGAAGATCCAGAAGAAAATATAGGGTATTTCCGAGGGAAAACATCCGATCCCACACAAACCGTTCCCCCTGGTACGCCAGGTACCTTGTATCGTGTCTCTTTTGGAGCCTCGAGCTATAATTCCCAACCGGTTGCGGATAATGTCACTGATTTACAGTTTCGATATTATGATAAAGACAGCAATGAGATCATAAATCCCACGACAACCGTCAATTTGGATGACATAAGGACCGTTGAAGTAACCATTACCGGGCAGGTGCAAAATACCACGCGTGTCAGCACAAAGAATCGAACCTGGACCCAACAGTTCAGAATCAGAGTACGCAACAGGTAATTATGGATATTGTTATGACGAGTGAAATGGAAAGTCTTTCCGGACAACAGCAATACAAAGATCAGCAGGGCTTCACCTTGATTGAAGTGCTTATGGCCATGGTTATTCTGGGGATTGGATTATTTGCTATAGCGGCACTTCAGGTAAGCAACATGAATTATAATACCGGCTCAAAAAAACAGACCGAGGGGTATACCTGGGCCATGGACCAAGTGGAGAAAATTCTGTCTTATTCTTACAACGATTCCAATTTGAATTTTCAGGGGAATCCGAATACGGTCGGGGATGGCCATACTATTACCCAGGGACCGTATACAGTTGAATGGGATGTACAAAATAATGGCATCACTACTGGCCCCGCCCCTCGTCTTGGCAATATCGACAATTCGAAACGGATTCATGTCAGTGTCCGGTGGAAGAATAAACAGGTTGCCCAGGTGGATTACACAAGAGTTCAGGCATCTTTTTAAGATGGAGAAAGATATGCTTAAAGCAAGACAGCGCTATTGTGTCACGCTGGTGATTAAGAATGAAGACGGCGTTGCTATTGTAGCGGTATTACTGATTTTAATGCTGCTCACCTTTGTCGGCATAACGGCCACCAACACAACGATCAGTGAAAAAAAAATGGTGCGGAGTAAAACGGTTTTTGATCGTGTTTTCTTATTTGCGGAATCAGGGGCAATGGAAGGGATACAGCTATTGGCCGATGCTACAAATCCGCTGGCAACATATGATCCGACCGGTTTTTTAGTCAGTGCTGATCCAAAAGAACCGGAAAATTATTTGAAAAATATTGATGGCAATCCTCCTAATCCCCATGGCAACAATAATGGCCAGATTGATAAGGATGATTTTTCAGTTTGTCTAAATTGTGTTTCTGAAGTTGACGCAAATAAAAATACGTTCCGTCTTGTTGTTCAGCTACCCATTCAAAGCGGTGATTCTCTGGCTCTTGGGAGTAGCCGCGTTTACAGTTATGCCTCGTTTGGCTATTCGGAGAACTCCGGAGGCCGGGCCATGATCGATGTCGGGTATAGAAAAAGGTTTTAACAACTCTATCGGGAGCTAACCTTGTTTTCAAGTTACCTTGGTCGCAATCCGATGTATGAGTGGCTCCTATCGCTTATTGGATACTGGATTTATCGCGGCTGAAGCCGCTCCCGTGACAAAGAACAGACAGACCACAAATCTTCTCTTTTTGTCACGGAAATTTAAGTGAAAAGCAACATCGTTGTGTAACAGAAATATTTATTATTTCATGGATAAGTCATGAAGAAAACACAAAAAGTTCATCATATGTTTTTGCGGATATTGGCAAGCTTTGTTGTCATTTTGGCTTTGGCATCAGCAGGTTACAGTGCCACGGTTTCCATAACCGCGAAT
>JALVAI010000288.1 GCA_027011235.1 Desulfobulbaceae bacterium | reverse complement strand
CCTGATACGGGAATATCTCATTGTTATTAAACTTTATCGGAGGAAAGTATGAAACCAACCTCGAAACTGCTTGTTGCCCTGCTACTGGTCGCCTTTACCGCCATGCCGGCGCTGGCCCAGAAAACCATTCGCTGGAAACTGGCCATGACCTGGCCATCCACCCTGACACCGCTTGCCTCGCCGCCAATCAAACTTGCCAAGATGGTCGAGGAAATGAGTGGAGGAAAATTTTTGATCAAGGTTGAAGGCAAGGAAAAACACAAGGCCCCTCTTGGTATCCTGGATATGGTCAGGGGCGGCCAGTACCAGATGGGCCACAGCGCCTCCTACTACTGGAAAGGAAAAGATATCAGCCTGGTCTTTTTCACCACTGTTCCATTTGGCATGAATGCTGAAGAGCAATATGCCTGGTTTTACTATGATGATGGCATGAAGCTGATGGAAAAGGCCTATGACAAGTTCAAGGTACTCAGCTTTCCCGGCGGTAACACCGGCGTACAGATGGGCGGCTGGTTTCGCAAGGAGATCAAGTCACTTGACGATCTCAAGGGTTTGAAGATGCGTATTCCTGGGCTTGCCGGTGAAGTTTTTGCAAAACTTGGGGTCAATGTCACAAATATTCCGGCAGGTGAACTGTATACGTCCCTTGATCGCGGCACCATCGATGCCCTGGAATGGGTAGGCCCTGGCATGGATATTAAAATGGGTTTTCATAAAATTGCCCCCTACTATTATACTGGCTGGCATGAACCGGCATCTGAAATGCAATATCTGATCAACAAACGTGCCTACGCCAAGCTGCCGCCCGAGTACCAGGAAATGCTCAAAGTAGCCATGAAGGCCACTGCGGCGGATATGTTTTCTGAAAATTTTGCCGACTCTGCCAATGCCTGGGCCAAAATGAAGACAGATTATCCCAATATCAAGGTCAAAACCTTTCCCAAACCGGTATTAAAGGCCATGAAAAAGGCCACCGACGACCTGTTAAATGGTTATGCGGCCAAAAGTCCGGAGTTTAAGGAAATCCTGGATTCCCAGCGTGCCTTTATGAAAAAGGCCAGGGCATGGACCATTATCTCTGAATACAATTATATCAAGACCTGTGAAGAGCTGAAAAATTAACAAGAATTTTTCACCCTGATCATTGCCCTGTCAATTTTTTTTGACAGGGCTTTTTTTTATGGTATCAACTACCATGAAAAGTTCACATACAAACAAAATATGAATAGACGGACCTGGATACTGTACTATTGCTTATCCTGGTCCACTCCTTACTGACGTCGGTATCACTGCTCTTTACGGTGCCGGCAATTTTCAGGTACATGATCCCATGCTGAACACCATAGAAAAAGCCATTGCCCGGGTTGTTGATTTTGTCGGTCAATTGACCTGCCTTTTCCTTATACTTATGGTCCTTAACGTATCTTTTGATGTCATGATGCGCTATGTCTTCCATAACAGTTCCGTTGGCATGCAGGAGCTTGAATGGCACCTTTTTGCCGTGGTCATCCTTCTGGGTATTTCAGTGGCGCTCAAGGACGAAGGACACGTCCGGGTCGATTTTCTCTACGACACCTTGAGTGTCAGAAAAAAGGCGGTCATAAATATTATCGGCACCCTGTTTTTTCTCATACCCGTTGCCCTGCTGATATTTTTCGGCTCCTTTGAATTTGTCAAGGATTCCTGGGAAATTGGTGAAATTTCAGAGGATCCTGGAGGCTTGCCCTACCGCTGGCTGATAAAAGGCATGATTCCGGTGTCTTTTGGATTTCTTCTCTTCAGCGCTGTTGGCTATGTCCTGCAAAATATCAGAATATACAGGGAGGCAAAAAAATGATTGGCCTTATCATGTTTTTTGCAGCCCTGGTGCTGCTGGTTATCGGCTATCCCGTGGCCTTTACCTTTGGGGCGGTTGCCATGTTTTTCGGGGCAATCGCCGCCTTTGTCCAGATGCTTCCGGATCCAACCTTTTCAGGGGTGGCGGAAGAGTTCTTTCTCATGTTTTCCATGATGCCCTTCCGCATTTATGCCATCATGACCAATACCATTTTGATGGCCATTCCCCTCTTTATCCTGATGGGCATTGTCCTCCAAAAATCAGAACTTGCCGAGCGATTACTTGAATCAATG
>JALVAI010000287.1 GCA_027011235.1 Desulfobulbaceae bacterium | reverse complement strand
GGTGATCCCGGTCAAGGCAACCATGGAACCTGACATTTTTTTTGCAACAATCAAGCGCCACAAGACCTGGCTGAGAAAATCCTTCTTCAGCCGTCATTCCATGGTCGCCGATAAGCAACAGAGACAGGCCATTGAACAGATTTATCTCGCTGCCGAGCGGATGATTCCCGCCGGAATCCGCATGGAAGAAACCCTGCATCCGATTCAGGCCTTCCTGATTCTGCCGATGTTTGCCCTTTTCGCCGCCGGAGTCGTCATAAATAGCCAAACTCTGTCCGCTTTTCCCGACAGGATCAGCCTTGGCATTATCGCCGGTCTACTGGTGGGCAAACAGATCGGCATCCTCGGTTTCAGCTTTGCCATGGTCAAAGGTGGCTGGACCACATTACCGACCGGGGTCAACTGGGGGCAACTCTGGGGCGTCTCCCTGCTGGGCGGTATCGGATTTACCATGTCCATTTTTATAAGTGAGCTGGCCTTTACAGCTCCGTCACAGCTGGCCAAGGCAAAAATAGCCATTTTCGCAGCCTCCCTGCTTGCCGGCCTGGCCGGAAGTGTTATCCTCAACATCTACCTGCCCAGACGTCACTGATTATAAAATGTTCATATTATCTGGTACCCTTGTTCCCGTAAAACAATCACCACCGGACAGATGAAAAAACCTCTCTGGAAAAAAACCTGGTTCTTCATTTTCTGCACCTTTATTTTCAGCCTTGCGGCCTTTCTGATAGTCCTGCCAATGGCCGCAAAATATTATCTCGGTAAATGGCTGCTGGACAACGGTGCCGACAGGGCCGTTATCGAAAGTGTACGAATCAATCCCTTTACCGGCAAGGTTGGTCTTCAGGGGGTCACCGTCCAGATAGGCGGAGCAACAGTGCTGGCTGATTCCGATATTACGGTTGATATTGCCATGCTGCAGCTTTTCGGCAAACGGGCGGTGGTGCAAAAGAGTGTTCTCAAGGGGATCAGCCTCGATATTGAACGCTATAAAGACGGCCGCATGCGATTTGGCTCCTACACGACATCTCCAGCCCCTTCCCCATCATCCACCGCCGGTGAACAAGAGCAAGCCCGCTCCTCTCTCTGGAGTTTCTCCGCCAACCACATTGAAATGGTTGACAGTACCCTCCGCTTCACCATGCCTGACCTGCAACTTAAACTCAAGATAGACAAGGCCACTTTGACCAGGTTCACCACCGCCCCCGGCGATAAATCAGGGGCCTTTACCCTGTCCGGCTCTGTTAACGGTACCCCTGTCACCATAGACCTTAAGACCCTGCGCATTACTCCCGACATTGTTGCCAAGGGAGATGTTCATATTGAAGGTTTTACCCTGGATACCTTGGGCGACTTTCTTCAACCCACCCTCAAACCCTTTACCGGCAACGCCTCGGTGGCCGGGAAAACCATGTTCAGGATGACTGATACCGGCGATATATTCGTTGATTATGACGGCATGCTGGCCGTGGACCAGGGCCATATCGGTGGCCGATCATTTTCGGTCAAGGGAGCGCCGGTGCGCTGGGAACAGGGGAAAATCCACTTTTCCATGACGGAAAAAGAGGGAATCAAGGTTAATGTTGACGGCAGACTGACCGGAAAAGATGTTGAGGTGGACATACCCGATCCGGTTATCAAGGTGCGGGGACCGGGAATTGATATCAACGGTAAGGTGGCAGTCACCATTGACGATGCAGTCGAGGTTGACGCCACTGCCGGGCTTGCTCTGAAAAAACCTGCCTTTTCCATGCCTCCCTTAAGCGCCGGGATGAAATCCTTTGTCTGGCAGGGAAAAAAACGGCGGATCCACTTCAGCTCCGGCACAAAAAAGACACCTTTGTCGGTTACAGTCGAGGGCCAATTCATTGCCGAGCAGCCAACCTTTTCCGATCAGGCCCCTGACCAACGGCTTACCGCCGAAAGCGGGCGGATAGCCTGGAACGGGACCATCTCCTATCGGGCAGGAATGGGTAAGCGGCCACAATCTGCCGTCAAGACACTGGGAAAACTTACCGGCAAAAGTCTCGTGATTTCCCTGGCCGATTCCCTCCACTATACCCAGAAATCCCTGGCAAACTCCGGAATGGTCAACGTTGACTTCGGTCCAAAAATCCCCCTTCTGCTCCAG
>JALVAI010000286.1 GCA_027011235.1 Desulfobulbaceae bacterium | reverse complement strand
TCCATGGACAGGTACAAATAAGCCGAATACATCTCGGCGTTGATCTGTTTATTCAGGGCCTTCTGCATCTTTTTTTTCAACATAGGTTACTCCTTTGCACTCCAGGGTTATCAAATTCAGGTCCCGGCTTTCGGGCCGGACATATCAAGGTAGCCAAACAACGATAACGGCTAATATAATCATCAGGCGCCAAATTTCCATCCAGGGTTTGAAAAATGTTGTTTTTTCCTAAAAAACCTGCTTTCTTTCGGTCCTGAGTCTCGTGGGCTTTTCTTTTTTTTTAGCGTGGATACCTTATGCAAAAAACCATCCTGATTACCGGCGCTACCGCAGGCTTTGGTCTTGCCTGCGGTGATCGCTTTGCCCGGGAGGGCTGGCAGCTCATCATTGCCGGCAGACGGGGCGAACGGCTGGAGAAGTTCAAAGCAGCCCATCCCGGCGTCCCCATTTACAGCATGGTTCTTGATGTGCGTGATCGGGCTGCGGTGGAACAAGCTGTCTCCGGACTGCCCGCACAGTTTGGCGCCATTGACGTGCTGGTCAACAATGCCGGTCTCGCCCTTGGCCTTGCCGGGGCCCAGGAAGCGGACCTGGATGACTGGGAGACCATGATTGACACCAATATCAAGGGCCTTTTGTACATGACCCGGGCCATTCTGCCCGGGATGGTACGGCGTAATCAGGGCCATATTATCAATCTCGGCTCCGTGGCAGGCAATTATCCCTATCCCGGTGGCAACGTTTACGGCGGCACCAAGGCCTTTGTCAAACAGTTTTCCAGAAACCTGCTCACCGACCTGGTCGAAACAGGAATCAGGGTCACCAATATCGAACCAGGTCTTTCCGAAAGCGAATTTTCCATTGTCCGCTTTCATGGCGACACCGACAGGGCAAAACAGGTCTACCAGGGGACCCGGCCCCTGACCCCTGTGGACATTGCTGACATTGTTTACTGGGTAACCAATGTGCCGCCGCATGTCAATATCAATACCGTTGAAGTTATGCCGGTCTGCCAGAGCTGCGGGCCGTTTCTCATTCACAGGGAAGAGGAATAGCCCCTTCCCGTTGCCATGAAATAGCACTGAAAGAAAATTTTACCCGTATGCGACGTGTTGTCATAACAGGAATGGGCCTGATATCGCCCCTTGGAAACTCCCTGCCGGAAACCCTGCGCTCCCTGCAGGAAGGAATTTCCGGCATCAGTTTTCAACCAGAATACAAGGAGTTGGGGCTCAGGTCCCAAGTGGGCGCCTTCACTGACATCAAGCCCAGAGAACATATTGACAAAAAAATCCATCGATTCATGGGTGATGCCGCCGCCTATGCCTATCTTGCCATGGTCCAGGCCATTGACAATGCCGGGCTAACGGAGGACCAGGTCTCCAGCCCGCGCACCGGCCTGATCATCGGCTCCGGCGGCACCTCTGCCGAAAACGTTGTCCTGACGGCGGACACGATGCGCAGCAAGGGATTAAAACGTCTCAGCCCGTTTATGGTGCCGCGCACCATGTCGAGTACCGTGTCGGCCTGCCTGACCGCCCCGTTCAAAATACAGGGTACCTGTTACGCCATCTCCTCGGCCTGCGCCACCGGCTCCCACTGCATTGGCGCGG
The DNA here is from genome assembly GCA_027011235.1 of Desulfobulbaceae bacterium. Classification (GTDB taxonomy): domain Bacteria; phylum Desulfobacterota; class Desulfobulbia; order Desulfobulbales; family Desulfobulbaceae; genus DRLX01. Next base: position 6,071 of record JALVAI010000286.1, on the reverse strand, counting down.
CCATGGAACAGATTCAACTGGGGAAACAGGATATTGTCTTTGCCGGCGGCTCCGATGAGGAACACTGGACCCAGACCTCGATGTTTGACGCCATGGGCGCATTGTCAACAAAATACAACCATCGACCCACAGCTGCATCACGGCCATATGATATTGACAGGGACGGTTTTGTGGTTGCCAACGGCGCCGGCATAGTGGTTGTGGAGGAACTGGAGCATGCGCGGAAACGAGGAGCGCATATTCTTGGCGAGATTATCGGTTACGGCGCCACTGCGGACGGTTATGAAATGGTCGCCCCCTCGGGCAAGGGGGCGGAACGGTGTATAAAACTTGCCCTGGAAAATGTTGACATCCCCATTGATTATATCAATGCCCACGGCACATCAACACCCATCGGTGACCTGGTCGAACTGCGGGCGATCCGCTCCGTTTTTGGTGATCATATCCCGCCCATCAGTTCAACAAAATCCCTGTCCGGCCATTCCCTGGGCGCGGCCGGAGTACATGAGGCCATCTATTCCCTGCTGATGCTTAACCATGGATTCATTGCCGGGACGGCAAATATAGACAACCTGGATCCCCAGGCCGAGGATATGAACATTGTGCAAACAACCTGTGAAGCCGCATTAACAACGGTCATGTCCAACAGTTACGGTTTCGGCGGCACCAATGGCTGCCTGGTCTTCAAAAAGATATAACCGGCGGGGACCGAAACATCGCCGGGCCGGGACAGGCACAAATCCTGTGACCTGTTATGGTTTGTGGCTATTCTTCTTCTTTCTGCTCGTCAATACGCCGGAGTCCCTCCATGATCAGCCCCATAAAACCACCGATCACATTCAGCTTCTTTGCCTCCTCCGAAATGCCGGAGGTATAGACAAAACGACCGGAGCGTCTTGCCAGCAAAGCAAAGACGGCATCCTTGCCGGCAAATGAATTGTATCTTGCCTGCACAAGTTCCCCCTCATGGAAAAGGACCAGGGCGCTGCCGTCTTTGAGAGAAAATTCAACCTGACCTGTTTTCTGACTGGAGTTAATCAGCTGGAAAAGATCCACTGTGCTGATTTCCGCAAGTTCACCACTCATGCCGGAACTGATGGTGCCGGCACGCATGGTATTTGCCTGGGCGCGCTCAACGAGCATCCTGTAGAAAAATACCTGCAGAACCGGATACCTGTTTAGGACATGCTTGAAATCCTTACTGGAAAGCGTGGCCAGTTTTGTTTTCGCCCTGGTGTGAATGGTCGTGGTCACGGGCTCACCGGATAGCAGGCTCATCTCACCAAATATCTCCCCCATCCCCATTTCGGACAGGGTCTGACCCTCGTCACTGATAACTGCGACCTTGCCTTCAAGTACAATATACAGATTAGTGCCGGGATCACCCTTTTTCAGAACAATCTTGTTGGCGCCATATTCTTTCAGCTTGAGCAGGGCGGAAAGGTCTCGCAGGGAATCATCATCAAGGGTCTCAAAAATTTCCATGCAGCGCAGCAGATCAAAGAACTGATCCATGTGCTTCATCTTCTCGCGCCGTTCAGCCGCTGCCAAAAGTTTCATCTGCAGGGTGGCAAATCCCTTTTCCTTTTTAAATTCAAACCGAATAAGTCCGTCACAGCCGCCGCATTCAAACTTCGACTTCTGAATACCCTGCTGGGTAAAGCGCTCAAAACTCTGCTGTTCAGTGGTTGCCGCAATCAGGGACTGTACCATGTTCAAACAGGCGGGCTTGGCCTCGGGAACGGTTAATCCCATATCCTCAACCTTGAACTCCTCACCCACGTTGTACAGGGGACAGGCCCGCTCTTCGGTAACGATAAAAATGGCGTCTTTATACTCCATGGAAAACACCGTCACAGGGGGAATCTGCCGCTGAAGACGACATATCAATCATCAATCGGAACGGCCAAAATATAGGTAGATTACAAGACCGACAACAACAGCGCCGCCAAAAAGCAGGGGCAGCACCTTGTTGATCTGCACCTCGTCGCCAACAACCAGGGTTTGCATATAGTGGGTGCCGGAAATATACCAGATCCCCATAAAAAGACAGACAACGAACAGGTCCCGAAAGTTCTGCTTATAAATCATATAGCCGACAAAGGCTATAAAAGGGATGAGAAACCACGGATTACTGAACAGACCGGCAACATCCACTGACTTGATCTGCTCGGGCAGGTGCGTTGCCTGCAGAAGGCCGCCTATGGATGAAAAAAATGTACCGATCTTATCACCAATGGCCCCTGCAATTGATCCCACATCCACCATTTTCCTGCTCCTTATCCAAAGACTCCTTGTCCAGAGGCTTCTTTGTACAAAAATAAGATTACGCATGTTTTCAGCGTAACCTGCTGATTTTAATGCTTTGTTTTACCTCTACGGCATGCCGGCTCGCTCACCATATTATCAGGGCAGCCCTGCTGCCAAACGCCTTCTCTGCTCCCATTCATAAGGGCTGAGGACAAGGCAAAACTGCGACCCCTTGATCACTTACAGGTTTATCCCCCATATTTCACAAGCGATCTGCTGCAAGAGCTTTGTGAAAGATGCGGGCTAAGACACATAAAAACACATAGTTACAAACAGTCAGGTGCAAAATACCTGTATACTCCTGTTTCATTCAATCAGGAATAGTGCCGGCAATCAAGAAAAAACACCAAATACCCTTTGCGTACATCATTTTCCATCCCCACAGGTCTGTTCGGAAAGAAAAACGATCCCGTTACTGTGTCCCCGTCGCCTGCAAGTCAATCGCGCCTCACCCTGGAAAGCGCTTTACTTTACATTTATGTAAATAAAAAATAACAAATAGCACATATTTGAACTTTTCCAAGGGGCAGGCCGCCTACCTTCAGAGAGAATAACAGGCACGGAAAATCAACAGTATATATAATTATTGCTTCAAAATTCTCTCCTGGCACGGGTCTTGATTATTACAGGGAAAAACTACAGAACCATTTTTTTATACAAGGAGAGAATCATGAAAAAAATTGAAACCATTATCAAACCGTTCAAGCTTGAGGCCCTCAAGGATGCCCTGCATGACCTTAATATCAGCGGTATGACCGTAAGCGAGGTCAAGGGATTCGGGCGCCAGAAAGGACACACGGAGATCTACCGCGGGGCCGAGTACATGGTGGATTTTATCCCCAAGGTCAAGGTTGAGATCATTATCGAGGAAGAACGGGTTGAATCGGTCATCGAGGCGATTATCAATGCTGTCCGCACCGGAAAAATTGGTGACGGCAAGATCTTTGTCCTGCCGGTTGAAAAAATCATCCGTATCCGAACCGGAGAGACCGACAAAGAGGCCATTTAGACAATCTCGTATTATTTTTTTTATTTTTTATTTTCTTACGATCAAGGAGAGTTTCCCATGCGAAAAAAAATTACATTCACCGCCTGCACGCTGCTTCTGCTGACCGCAGGAACGGCCATTGCCGCCGACGAAGTTGTCAAGATAACGGTGGAGTCCAATGCGGCCGCTGTCAAGGCTGTACAGACCAACCTCAACTATGTCTGGACCCTGATTGCGGCGGCCCTGGTGTTTTTCATGCAGGCCGGCTTTGCCATGGTGGAGTCGGGATTTACCCGGGCCAAATCCGCCTGTAACATCATGATGAAAAACCTGCTCGACTTTGCCATGGGCTCGCTCGCCTTCTGGGCCATTGGTTTTGGTCTCATGTTCGGCGCCACCACAACCGGTCTGTTTGGCACCACCGACTTTTTCCTCTCCGGCTGGACCGGACCAAAGGGCGACCAATGGATCCTGGCCTTCTGGATGTTCCAGTGCGTCTTTGCCGCCACTGCCGCCACCATTGTCTCAGGCGCGGTTGCCGAACGGATGAAATTTACCAGTTATCTTGTGTACTCTTTTGTTGTCTGCGCCCTTATCTACCCCATCTTCGGCTCCTGGGCCTGGGGGTCGCTGCTCAACGGCAACGGCTGGCTGGAGGCCAAGGGATTTATTGACTTTGCCGGTTCAACCGTTGTCCACTCTGTCGGTGGCTGGTGTGCCCTGGCCGGCGCCATTGTCCTTGGGCCAAGAAAGGGAAAATTCGGCCCCAAAGGCGAAGTCAGGGCCATCCCCGGCCACAATATTCCCATGGCGGCCATAGGTGTATTCATCCTCTGGCTGGGCTGGTTCGGTTTTAATCCCGGTTCCACGACCACCGGCGACACATCCATCGCCATGATCTTTGTCAATACCAATCTGGCCGCAGCCGCTGGTGTCATTTCGGCCATGACGCTTTCCTGGATCATGTTCAAGAAACCGGACATCGGCATGAGCTTAAACGGCGCCCTGGCCGGGCTGGTCGGGATTACAGCCGGATGCGCCAACGTCACTCCGACCAGTTCAATCATCATCGGTTTTATCGCCGGCATCATTGTCGTCATCTCGGTTGTCACCATTGACCGCCTGCACATCGACGATCCGGTGGGCGCTGTTTCGGTACACGGTGTCTGCGGCGCCTGGGGAACCATTGCCGCCGGTCTATTCAATATCGGCGGAACCACCGCCGCCATCATGACCACCCAGATTATCGGTGTAATCGCTGCCTTTGTCTGGGCATTCGGGACCGCCTTTATCCTCTTCAAGGTCATCGACATGACCATGGGCCTGCGCATCACCGAAGAGGAAGAACTTGAAGGTGTTGATCTTGCAGAACATGCGGCCCACGCCTACAATGACTTCCAGGTCATAAACTAAGCTATCGCCAAACCACAGGGCATCCCCGATCAACGGGGATGCCGGCATCCTCCTCCAGGTCGCCTCTGCCCCTCTCCTCCTCTGCAGAGGCGGCCGTTTTTCATGGAATATTTGCCATTTGCCTGGTAGCTTGTGCCGTGGGAGGGGGAAGTAAAAACAGCCAAACAACAATCCGGACACATCTCATGGCCCTTACATTTCTTGTTATCCAGCATGCTGATTGGGAAACACCGGGGAAGCTCCTCGTGCAAACCGCCAAACAAGCCGATGTCAGGCTTGAAATCGCCCATATCTACAGAGAGGCGATTCCAGACCCCATGGCCTTTGACGCCCTGCTCCTGCTGGGCGGGCCGCCAAACGTTCACGAAGAAGAACGGTATCCATTTTTAAAGGAAGAAAAACAACTGCTCAAGGCCTGGCTGGCCATGGACAGACCCTGCCTTGGTTTCTGTCTCGGGCACCAACTCCTTGCCGACAGCCTTGGCGCAAGGGTAGGTCCTAACATCCGGCCCAGCGTGGGCTTTACCCATGCCCACCTGACCCATGCGGGCAAACAACATCCGCTTTTTCAAGGAGTTAGATCGAAATTACCCCTGTTCAAATGGCACGGGCAGGCGGTACAGACACCGTTGCCCCGCGATCTGATCATGCTGGCCACCTCGGACCAGTGTGTCGTCGAGGCCTTCAGCGTTGCCAACAGGCCCCATATCATCGGCCTGCAATCTGATAATCATGCTGCCCATCCCGATGATGTGCGTACATGGCTGTTGCATGACAGGAAATGGCTTGATTCTCTTACGCCCACAGATGGACAATTTTCAGACCTGCCCCAAAAGGCGGAACACCATTACGAGGCAATACGGAAGGATTTTATCCGGATCATGAACAACTTTGTCACCCTTGTCAAAAACCGCGGGAAATGAGGGACCAGATGCTGGACTGCCTTATGGGCGCCTTGAAAAATTAGAATTTTCGTTTAAGGTCAAGGAACAGAAAAATTAAAAAGCGCAGCATATTAGACATATGTGAGCATTTTTAATTTTCCTGTGACGCAGAGATCGGGCGAAATGGCAATTTTTCAAGGTGGCCTTATGATGATTGCCCCTGCCGACGTTCCATCTTTTTCAACTCTTCGAGAAAAACGGGTAACAGCTGGTCCTCGGGCAATTTTTTCCAGATCTCGCCTTTTTTGAAAATAATTCCAACCCCGACGCCGCCGGCAATGCCGATATCTGCCTCCCGTGCCTCGCCCGGGCCATTGACCACGCAGCCCATCACTGCAACCTTGATATTGGACTTCATGGTCTGCAGGTAGCGCTCAACCTCTTCCGCCAGGGGAAACAGGTCGATCCTGGTCCGT
>JALVAI010000285.1 GCA_027011235.1 Desulfobulbaceae bacterium | reverse complement strand
GTGTTGAGCCGGCAACAAGTATGGAGCCAGGCTGGATATGTTCCAAGGATTCCGCACCGGCCACAACCACGGGGCCGGAACCAATACCTCCGGCTGACTTCTGGCCGCCGGAAAGCAGGACCTTCATTTTTTCCAGTTCCGCCCTCCTGTTGGTGTCCAGGGCAGAGGTTCTCTTCTTCTCCCGGTGCAGGGGCCGGGATTGGAGAATATACAAGGATCCATCTTCGGTATATGCCCACTCAATATCCTGGGGCTGACCGTAGAGTTTTTCAATGCGGCTCGCCCAATGGCCGAGTTCAAGCAGTTGATCCCGCTCAAGGCAAAACCGCTTCTTTTCAGGGGCAGACAACGGTATTTCCTCAAGTCGTCCCGAGGCCAGCAACAATTTTTTTTCCTGGGTGCCCTTTATCTGCTCGATGATCCGGCCACCGTCACGGGTAAGCAGGGCCCTGTCGCCAACCGCCCGGCCGGCAACCAGCACCTCGCCCAGGCCGTAAATTGCGTGGATGGCCATCTGCTCTGATTCATTTTCTTCCCCTCCACCATTGGTATAAACAATGCCGCTGACCGCGGCATCCACCATGGACAGGACCAGCACACCCATGGACGCCTCTTCATCGGCAAGCCCAAGAGTTATCCTGTAGAAAAGGGCCTCTGGAGAATATTTCGAGGCCAGCACCTGTCGGTAGGCATCAAGAACGGTTTCCCTGGTAACGCCAAGCTCGGTATGATACTGACCGGCAAAAGAATGGTCACTGTCTTCACTGACAGCCGAGGACCTGACCGCAGTCAACACTGCAGCGCCCCGCTGTTGTTCCATCTTGTCATAACCGTTTTCAATGGCCGTTACAACTTCGGGCGGAATGGTTGCGGAAAGTATCAGGGCCCTGAGTCGACGGGAATACTCGTCAAGTCCGGTTGTATTTTCAAGATCTATCCGGGCTAAAATGGCATCCAGGGACGGACGCAGGTTGTTAAACTCCAGCACCCGGTGAAAGGAGGAGGTACTGATAACAAAACCGTCCGGTACCGGCGCCTGTAACTGCCGATGAAGTCTTGCCAGGTTAAATGCCTTGTTTCCGCTCAACCGGTCATCGGTTATATTGGAAAAATCAATAACATATGGCTCGGTCATCGGTTGTTCCGGCGGGGCAAGCAGAAAACGTACATAAAAATCAAGTTTTCTGTGGTACTGCATGAGCGTTGTAGCGTCTGACGGCTGGAGAATGGCAAGACTTGAAATCATGGATCGGACAGCATTGGAAAAATCGGTAAATACGGCCCGAACACCGGCCATGTCAAGACGTTTGCCCTCATGGTAGAGTACTTCAAGCTCGGCCATCAGATCATGGGCGCGGGCATCGTGTTTGAGCAGGTCCTTAAAGGCCTCATAGGTTTGCCGGTGGATGGTATCCGGGGAAAAAATCTGGTACGACCAACGTTTGAACAGTGTATTAAGGAACATGCCTCACCCCTTGTTGAAATGGTCGAATCCGAGAAACGACACCGGAATTTCCCTGTCCTGCAGAGACGGATCATCCCGAACAAGGGTGACCCCCTCCCCTGTTGTCATCGTGCCGACAGGATACAGGATATCGCCGCTCTCTGCCACCAGTTCCTGCAATTTTTTTGTTGCATGTGACGGTACTGTAAACAACAGCTCATAATCCTCGCCACCGCTGATCTTCCAGGGCAGGCTTTCCTGCTTCAACAACTTGGCGGCTTGCTCGAGAAGAGGATCCACGGGTAATTTATCCTGGTAAACAACAGCACCAAGACCGCTCCGGCCGCAAAGATGGGCAAGATCGGTGGCCAGACCGTCGGAAAGGTCCATCATTGCGTGGACAACTCCACTTGCAGCAAGTTTTTTACCAAGCCCCACCCTGGCCCTGGGGTCAAGATGGGCCTTATACAGTTCAGCGAACCTGTCAACGTGGCCCATATCCCTTTTAAGCAGCTCAAGACCGGCTGCTGCCCTGCCAAGGGGACCACTGACATAGATACTATCACCTGCCCGGGCACCATGACGGTAAAGCACCTGCTCTGCCGCCATCTCCCCGATCACGCACAGGCTCATGGTGACTCCTCCCGGGCTTGCAACCGTATCGCCGCCGATAAGCGTGCAGCCGTAGTGGCTGCAGGCCTTGGCAACACCAT
>JALVAI010000284.1 GCA_027011235.1 Desulfobulbaceae bacterium | reverse complement strand
CCCCTTTTGCAACAGCGGTGCAAGGCCGAGAATGACCGATGTCGGGTAACAGCCTGGATTTGCGACAAGATTGGTGGTTGCAATCTTTTTGCGGTACAGTTCGGGCAGGCCGTATACGGCATCTGCCAGCAGTTGTGGACAGGTATGGGGCTGGTACCACTGTTCGTAGATCTCGGCATCGTGGATTCTGAAGTCGGCGCTAAGATCAACCACTTTTTTCCCGGCCTCAAGCAGGAATGGCACAATCTCCATGGCGGTTTTGTGGGGAACGGCGGTAAAAAAACAGTCGGCCCTGTCGCACAGGACATCCAGGTCGGGATTCTCGCAGACCAGGGAAACTCGTTTGCGCAGGCTGGGAAACACAGAGGCCAGCGGTTTGCCGGCGTATTGCCGGGAGGTGGCGACCGTCAGCTCGCAGTTGGGATGGGTAGAGAGAATTCTAGCAAGTTCCACACCGGTATATCCCGATGCACCGATTATACCAACACGCAACATGGTGTTTCCTCACTTGGTTTACAGGTTTCAAACAGGCCGGCATGGCCGGACCCTATTTTCAGGCAACAGCCACAACGAATGAAAATAACACCAACGACAAATTTCATGGTGTATTTTCGCACAAAAAAAAGGGAATAACGAACCGGTCGTTATTCCCTTGCAAAACAGAGCGGTGAATCTGACTGTGGTCCGCAATATCTCCGTGATTACCGTTTGGAGAACTGGAAACGGGCGCGGGCGCCACGCTGTCCATATTTCTTCCGCTCCTTTTCCCGTGGGTCACGGGTGAGCAGACCGGCTTTTTTCAGGGGCAGACGAAGTTCAGGGTTCATTTGCTGGAGGGCCTTGGAAATGCCATGTACCAGTGCATCCACCTGGGCGGATTTACCGCCGCCTTTGATGGTCGCCTTGACATTGTATTTCTCTTCCGCCTCGGTGACGGCAAAGGGACGGGTCAGTTTGCTTTCAAAGAAGATACCGCCGAAATAGTCCTCGGGCTTTTGTCTGTTCACTTCAATGGTGCCATCTCCCGGGGTCAACCAGACCCGGGCAATAGCTGTTTTTCGTTTTCCTGTAGCGTAGAATGAATCCTGGGCCATGATAATTATACTCCGCGTTAGATATCCAGTTGTTCAGGTTGTTGGGCCTGATGGGGGTGGTCCTTGCCGGCATAGACTTTCAGCTTTTTCAACTGGGCCCGGCCAAGTTTGTTCTTGGGCAGCATTCCTTTAACGGCTTTGCGAACCAGCTCTTCGGGATTTTTTTCCCGGAGTTCTTTTGCTGTCTGGGATTTGATACCGCCCATGTAGCCGGTGTGACGGTAGTAGGTCTTCTGGTCCCATTTGTTGCCGGTCAGATGGACCTTGTCGGCATTGACGACAATAATGAAGTCGCCGTTGTCCTGAAAATTACAGAACGTAGGTTTATGTTTGCCACGCAGGTAACGGGCAATTTCCGTGGCGATGCGACCAAGAACCTTGCCGTCTGCGTCGACAACGTACCATTTTCGATCTATTTCACCCATCGGTGTATAATAGGTTTTCATTCTCAAGCCTCAAACCGGTTGGAAAAAACAAAAAAGATGACAAAGAAAAAAGGTCCGAACCAGGTTCGAACCTTGTAAATTCGATGGAGCGGGAAACGAGATTCGAACTCGCGACTTCAACCTTGGCAAGGTTGCACTCTACCACTGAGTTATTCCCGCTCTGCGCAAAACATTAAATTGCAAACAGCAGGAGACTATAATAAAGAATTCTGGAGTGTGTCAATAAAAAATTGTTCATTAACAGAGAAAAGATTGGTGGAACAGATTATATCCCTGATAAGGGCGGACCGCATTTCCGGAAAGTGAGGCTGTTGTCATGGAATTGTTGCGAATTTTTCGGAAGGGGAATACAATCTGGGGATGATGGTATCGTCATGCCCTTGTCAGATGACAGGGGAAAAAAGCAAAGAAGTGTGGGAGCAGGCATGGCAGAGGAAAAAGTACGGCAATCACAAATGACCCGCAAGACCGCTGAAACCGATATAACTGTCGAGCTGACAATCGACGGCAGTGGTCGGGCCGAAATTTCCACCGGGGTTGGGTTTCTTGATCATATGCTTACCCTGTTTGCGGTGCATGGATTTTTTGATCTTCACATTCAGGCCAGGGGTGACCTGCAGGTGGATGATCATCATACAGTGGAAGATGTGGGTATCTGTCTGGGCCAGGCATTGACCCGGGCCCTTGGCGACCGTTCCGGGATCTGCCGTTACGGCCATGCCTATGTGCCCATGGATGAAACCCTGGTCCGGGTATGTGTTGATATTTCCAACCGTCCCTTTCTCCATTACCAGGCTGCGGTGCCGGACCAGAAGGTCGGCACATTCGACACCGCTCTGGCCAAGGAATTTATGCGGGCCCTGGCACAACACGGGGGGCTGACCCTGCATGTTGACCTTCTCCATGGTGAAAACAGTCATCACATAATTGAAGCGGTGTTCAAGGCATTGGCCCGGGCCTTGGCAAAGGCTGCTGATTTTCGCACCGGCCTTGAAGGGCAGCTCTCCTCCAAGGGGATGTTGTAGTTTTCAGAATTGCAACCAGTCCTCTACGCCGCATCCCCTGAAAGTAAAATAAAAAAATTAAAAAAATGAAAAATTACAGAGGAAGAAGATGAAGGGCATGCAAAAAAATATGATGTTGGTGGGTGTTGGCGTTTTTCTGATGGTTTTTCTTATGATTGGTGGCTGCAGCTCAAAAAAGAAGCAGGCCGTTATCATGAAGAATCCGGACATAACGCTCTCCTGTATTGGGGTGCTGCCTGTTTCCATTCAGGTGGACGAGGCCGGGACTGACCAGCAGGTCAACGGTAAGGAACTGCAAGATGGCGCCCTGGTTATGGACAACCTGCTGCAGAAAGAGTTTATGGCCAGGGACGATGTCCGCTTCATATCCCCGGCCCAGATGAATGGCCTGCCAAAGGATGATACGGAAAACCCATTATCAACGGCCCGAAAAGCAGCTGATTTCTTAAGTTGCAACGGAATCCTGCAGGTGACCCTGCACCGCTACAGACAGCGGGTCGGCGGCAAGTATACCGCTTCCGTGCCTGCCTCGGTTGCCTTCAGTTACAGATTGATCGATGTGAACAGCAAAACCGTTCTCTGCAGTGGACGTTTTGATGAAACACAGCAGTCGGTGATGGCCAATCTCTATACCTTCAACAGCGCCCGGAAAAGGGGATTTACCTGGATCACCGCAGAGGAACTTGCCCGGGAGGGATTGGAGGAAAAATTTCATCAATGTCCCTATCTCTATGAGCCGGGAGAATAGGTCCGCTCCTCTTAAAGGGTGATTTACGCCTGTTGTTGACCTTAACTGATGTGATACCCCGTGCCTGTCGGAGAAAAATCGGTCGGGCCATGGCTGATTTCGGAATGCTCGCCGATGGAGACCGGGTGCTGGTCGGGGTTTCCGGGGGAATTGACTCCCTGGTTCTTGCCCATGTCCTGCAATCCTGGCAGGCCCGCGCCCCCATCAGCTATGTCGTGCATGCGGTCCATGTTGATATGGAGCCTGACCGGAACGGACCCGGACCGGTTGCCCGCAGGGTGCGGGCCGCTCTCCAGAGGCAGGGCCTGGACTGCACAATTCTTCCCGCCGCCTGGACTCCCGATGCAGAGGCGGTCGGCAGGGGAAAGGTGAAAGATGTCTGTTTCCAATGTGCCCGCAGCCGCCGCACCCAGCTCTTTGACCATGCGCGCAAATATCAGTATCCCACCCTGGCCATGGGCCATCATCGTGATGATATCATAGAGACCTTTTTCCTCAACATGCTCCATGCCGGCAATCTCAGTACCATGGTACCGAAACAACGGTTGTTTTCCGGTCGCCTTGCCATTATCCGGCCCCTTGCCTACTTAAGTAAAGAGCAGGTGCGGCAGGTCGGGCACGCATTGTTCCTGCAACCGATCCGCAGCAATTGTCCTCTGTCGGAGAAAACCGCCAGGCGCCGTGTCCATGAGATAGTCAGCGACATGGAACAACGTCTGCCCGGGGCGCGCGAACATATTTTTGCAGCCCTTGCTAATATCCGGCCCGACTATCTTCTTGACCCTCAATACCGGAGCGATCATGCGAACCGATCTTGAGTGCCTTGTCTGTTTCGTGCGCCAGGCCCTGGCCGCGGCCCGGCTTTCCACAGAAGATCCACAGCTCCGGCGGCGGGTTGTCGATGAGGCCGGTCGCATGCTTGCCCTGGTTGATCTTGAGAGGACGCCCCCGGAAAACGCGGTTTTTCTCTACCGGCTCATTGCCCGGATCACCGGGCGGCAGGACCCATTTAAGGAGCTGAAACATAAGAGCAATATCTTTGCCCTTTCCCTGTATGATGCCATCAGCTCCGAGGTAGAGGCGGCTGTCGATCCCCTGCGGGCGGCCATACATTTTGCCGCCTGCGGCAATATCATTGATTATGCGGCCCAGCACAGTTTTGATGCCGCCAAATCCATGGCCGAATGCACCACCCAGGCCTTTCTCGTAGACGATTACCCGGCCCTGGTCGAACAGGTGCAGGGGACAGCGCAGCCAAAGGTGCTGTATCTGGCTGATAACTGCGGGGAAATAGTGTTTGATTCCCTTGTGATTCGTGAGCTGCAGAAGACCGGTTGTGAGGTGACGCTCGCCGTGCGCGGGGAGCCGATCATCAATGATGCCACCATGGAGGATGCGGTCTTTTGCGGGTTGACCTCTCTTTGCCGGGTCATTGATAACGGCACCGATTGTCCGGGCACGCCCCTTGCTGACTGCAGTGCGGAGTTCCGGCGCTATTTTATCGGAGCTGATATCATCCTCAGCAAGGGGATGGGAAATTTCGAGACCCTGTCCGATGTGGATGCGCCCCTGTTTTTTCTCTTTACCGTCAAGTGCAGCCGGGTTGCCGGTTATCTCAACGATCTCTTTGCAGAACAGGAGCTGGGCCTTACAGGAACGGGTGAGATGATGTTTATCAGAAAATAGGGTTACGCAGGTTATTGCACGTGCTGTAAAGGCTGTGAATGATTATGATAACCATGAAAACTATGGCGGCTGAAGCCGCCCCTACAGCCTTGGGTTGCGGGTAAAACCCGCCTTAGGCAATGGCTTCAGAGATCAGACGATCATTCGTTGTGGCCGGCACTGTAAAATTCGGTCCAGCCATGCTGTGGTTTATTCCGAAAAGTAAAAAAATATGATGCAACAGACGATCAAAAAAATTCTCCATGATCCGGTCATCGGCCGGGAGCTGAGAGTCAGCGGCTGGGTACGGACCCGCCGCGATTCCGGTTCCCTGTCCTTTGTCGAGATCAATGACGGCTCCTGCCTGGCCAATCTGCAGGTGATTGTTGATTCCGGTCTGGAAAATTTCAGCGCCGAGATAAAAAAACTCACCACCGGCTGTGGCGTTGAGGTGGGCGGGACCCTGGTCGCCTCTCCGGCCAAGGGGCAGGAGGTGGAATTACAGGCAAAAAAGATCACTGTTCTGGGGCCTGCTGATCCGGCTGCCTATCCTTTGCAGAAAAAGCGGCACAGTTTCGAGTTTCTGCGCTCGATCAGCCACCTGCGGCCACGGACCAATGCGCTCGGGGCTGTGGGCCGTCTGCGCAGTGCACTTAGCCTGGCAATCCATCAGTTTTTTGCTGATCATGGATTTTTTCAGGTCCATACCCCGATTATCACCACCTCGGATTGCGAGGGCGCCGGCGAGATGTTCACCGTTACCACCCTGGACAGCGGACAGTTTGACGGTCCTGATCCCTTTGCCCGTGATTTTTTCGGTCGCCGGGCCGGGCTTACGGTCAGCGGACAGCTCCAGGCCGAGGTCTATGCCATGGCCCTTGGACGGGTATATACCTTTGGCCCCACGTTCCGGGCTGAAAATTCCAATACCAGCCGTCATCTGGCCGAGTTCTGGATGGTGGAACCGGAAATGGCCTTTTGTGATCTTTCCTGCAATATGGAGGTGGCCGAATCATTGATCCGGACCGTGATCAGACAGATCCTTGACTCCTGCTCCGATGACCTGAACCTGTTTGACCGTTTTGTGGCCAAGGGACTGGTGAATAAACTTGAAACCGCCTGTGCGCAACCCTTTGTTCGTCTTACCTATACCGAGGCCATTGATATCCTTCTGGAGGCACAGGGGAAGGAAGGCAGAGAATTTGAGGTTCCAGTTTTCTGGGGTATGGACATGCAGGCTGAGCATGAACGGTTCCTCTGTGAGGAGGTGGCCCGCCGGCCGGTGATCGTGACCAATTATCCAAAGGAGATTAAACCGTTTTACATGCGGCTTGATGAGGGCGAAAAAACAGTCGCTGCCATGGATATCCTGGTGCCGGGAATTGGCGAACTGGTGGGCGGCTCCCAACGTGAAGAACGTTATGATATTCTGCTGGCCCGCATGGAGGAGGCCGGGCTTGATGTGGATGAATACAGCTGGTACCTGGATCTGCGCAGGTATGGGTCCGTGGTCCATTCCGGGTTCGGGCTCGGTTTTGAGCGTCTTGTCCAGTTTGTCACCGGCATGGCCAATATCCGGGACGTGATCCCCTTTCCGCGCACGCCCGGTTCAGCTCCCTGCTAATTGATATCGGAGGTGTACCATCGCCGTTACAGGAAACACGACCGGGCTCAAGTCCAGGCAGCTAAAGGCGCTTGAACGTCTGAGTAAAAAATCGATCTCCCCCCATGAGATTATCGGCCGGGACATGGCGCGCAGCCTTGCCGCCCTGTCCACGGAACTCAATCGCCAGTTGGGGTTGCTGATCCACCGCTCCGGACGGGTGGAAACCGTCATTGTCGGAGATTTTAACCGGATCGTTATTCCCGTCCTCTCCAATATCCGCACCGCCGGCGGCCGTTTACGCGGTCTCCGCTGCGTACACACCACCTTTACCGGCAAGGGGGTGAGTGAAGAGGATATTATGGACATGGCCTGCCTGCGACTTGACCTGATCTCGGTGCTGACCATGAAAGACTCCCTGCCTGATCTTTTGTACAGCGCCCATCTCCTGCCGGCGGCACAGGATAACCGATTCTGGCTGCCCCTTGCCCCTGAGCATCCGGCTTCCCCAAATCAGTCCTGTCTGGAGCTGATCGAGGCGGTGGAGTCTGAATTTGTCCGTCTTGACGCCGGCACCGAGGTGGATAAGGGCCGGGACAGGGCCCTGCTGATCTCCGTGACCACCGGCAGCCGGAGCAGGGCGGAAGAGTCTCTTGACGAGCTGGCTGAGCTTGCCCGCTCGGCAGGGGTAGAGGTGCTGGACAGGGTTATCCAGCGGCGGAAAAAAATACATCCCCGCTTTATCCTCGGCCGTGGCAAGCTGATGGAAATCATGCTGATGAGCCTGCGGCGCAATGCCAATCTCCTGCTCTTTGACCAGGAGTTGAGCCCCTCCCAGGTACGTTCGGTGACCGATCATACCGACCTGCGGGTTATTGACCGGACCCAGTTGATCCTTGATATCTTTGCCGGCCGGGCAAAGAGCCGGGAGGGCAAGCTGCAGATCGAGATGGCGCAGTTGAAATACATGCTGCCGCGTCTGTCTTCGCGTGATGATGCCCTCTCACGTCTGACCGGCGGTATCGGCGCCAGGGGGCCGGGAGAAACCCGGCTTGAAATCGACCGGCGCCGGATCAACGACCGTATCGCCCGTCTGGGGCGGGAACTGAAGGCTGTCGGGCGGCAGCGCTACCACCGCCGCAACCGGCGGCGGAAACGGGATGTGCCGGTG
>JALVAI010000283.1 GCA_027011235.1 Desulfobulbaceae bacterium | reverse complement strand
GTAGGTGACTTGGTGCTTGATGGGAGTATAAAAACACAACTTAATGGATTAAAAGAATCTATCAAGGGGAGAGAATAGTCAAATGCAGATTAAAGCCGAAGAAATCAGTCAGATTATAAAGGATCAAATAGCTGGCTACGAAAGTGATGTAGACCTGAAGGAAACAGGAACGGTTCTCTCCGTTGGTGACGGTATTGCCCGTGTCTATGGCGTTGAGAATTGTCAGGCCATGGAGCTTCTCGAGTTTCCTGGTGGAATTATGGGGCTGGCTCTGAACCTTGAGCAGGATAACGTCGGTGTCGCCGTAATGGGTGATGTGCGTTACATCAAGGAAGGAGATGTGGTCAAGAGAACAGGTCGTATTGCCGAGGTTCCCGTTGGTCCGGCTCTGGAAGGACGGGTCGTTGACGGTATCGGTCAACCCATTGACGGCAAGGGACCGATTGAGGGTGCTGAAACCCGAAAAATGGAGGTCCTGGCACCTGGTGTTATCGCCCGTAAATCGGTTCACGAACCCTGTTACACCGGCTATAAGGCTGTTGACGGTATGACTCCGGTCGGTCGTGGTCAGCGTGAGTTGATTATTGGTGACCGTCAGATCGGCAAGACAGCTCTCTGTGTCGATGCCATTATCGCTCAAAAGGATACAGACGTACACTGTATTTATGTTGCAACGGGTCAGAAGAAGTCAACGGTTGCCCTGGTTGTTGAAGCCCTGCGTAAGCATGGCGCCATGGAATATACGACAGTCGTTGCCGCCTGTGCCTCTGATCCGGCCCCGATGCAGTATGTATCGGCCATGGTTGGTTGTGCCATGGGTGAATACTTCCGTGATAACGGTCAGCACGCCCTGATCATCTATGATGATCTTTCCAAGCAGGCTGTTTCCTATCGTGAGCTTTCGCTGCTGCTCAGGCGTCCCCCTGGACGTGAGGCCTATCCTGGCGATATTTTCTTCAACCATTCCCGTCTTCTTGAGCGTGCCGCCAAGGTAAGTGATGACCTTGGAGCAGGTTCTCTGACCGCCCTGCCTATTATTGAGACCCAGGCCGGTGACGTTTCCGCTTTTATTCCGACGAACGTTATCTCCATTACCGACGGCCAGGTCTTCCTTGAACCGAGTCTGTTCTTTGCCGGTGTCCGGCCTGCAATCAACGTTGGTATTTCCGTATCCCGCGTTGGTGGCGCCGCCCAGGTGAAGGCGATGAAACAGGTGGCCGGTACCCTGCGTCTCGACTTGGCCCAGTATCGCGAGCTGGCCGCATTTGCCGGTTTTGGTTCCGATCTTGATGCTGCTACCCAGGCTCAGCTGACCCGTGGTGAGCGGCTTGTTGAGATTCTCAAGCAGCCCCAGTATCAGCCGTTGCCCATGGAAAAACAGGTTACCATCATTTTTGCCGGAACCAAAGGATTCCTTGATGAATTCCCGGTCGATACCCTGGCTGATTATGAGCAGGAGCTGTATACGTATATTGAAAGCAACGAACCGTCTATTTTCTCCGAGTTAAGAGAAAAGCAGGAGATTTCCTCTGGTCTTGAAGAAAAAATGCGGAAAACAATTACCGCGTTTAACGAGACGTTTAAGGCCACCAAGGGTTTGAATTAAGCTTAGCACTGAGGTATCAATCCCATGCCAGGATTAAAGGATGTTAAAGATAAAATAGACGGTGTCTCCAAGACCTCGCAGATTACCCAGGCGATGAATATGGTCGCCTCGGCAAAGTTGCGGGGCGCCCAGGAGAAGATGGAATCCTTCCGCCCCTATTCGGCCAAGTTTGCCGAGGCCATGAGGGATCTTTCCGGTGGTATGGAAGGAGCCGATCTTCCTCTGATGGAGGTGAGGGAGGTTAAAAGCGTCGAAATCGTCGCGGTTACCTCTGATCGCGGTCTGTGCGGCAGCTTTAACGCGCACATCATCAGTACCGTACATAAACTCATCAAACAATATGAGGATGAAGGCAAGAAGGTCTCCATTGTAACGGTTGGCAACAAGGCCTTCCAGGGTTTACGGAGAACCGGGAAGATTCGCACCTCTTTCAAGGATATCATGGGTACTTTCCAGATGTTTAACGCCCGTGAAATCTCCCAGGGGATAAGCGAAGCCTTTATCAAGGGTGAAAGTGATCAGGTCGATCTGATTTATGGAAAATTTCATTCGGTTGCTGTGCAAAAACCCGAAGTAGAACAGCTTTTGCCGATAAAGCCTGTTGAAAAGGACGAAGAGGCAGAGGAGCAAAAAAGCGCAGTCAGCGGAGCATATATCTACGAACCTGAACCAGGCGAAATAATGGAGGTTCTGTTACCTCTGTTTCTCAATGTTCAGATTTATCATGCGATGCTTGAAGTTGGTGCCAGTGAACATGCTGCCCGTATGACGGCCATGGATAATGCCACCAACGCCTGCAAGGATATGATTGCTGAGTTGACTCAGCTGTATAATAAAGCTCGTCAGGCAGCCATTACCGGCGAGTTGATGGATATTGTCGGTGGTGCTGAGGCGCTGAAAGGCTAACGAGACTACCTTGGGTATTTAAATTGATAGAGGAGGCCATTTCAAATGGGTGATTCGAGAGTTGGAAAAATTATACAGGTTATCGGACCTGTCGTCGATGTCGAGTTCGAGGCAGGTGATCTGCCTGATATTATGAATGCGCTGTTTGTATCTAATCCCGCAATCAGTGATGAGCCGGATAATCTCGTTATCGAGGTTGCCCAGCATCTTGGTGATAATGTTGTTCGCACCATTGCCATGGACCAGACCGATGGTCTCGTTCGTGGTATGGAGTGCCGTGACAGTGGTGAGCCGATCTCCATTCCGGTCGGTCAACCTGCCCTTGGCAGGATTATGAATGTTGTTGGTCGTCCTGTTGATGGTAAAGGGCCGATCGACGACTCCAAAAAGATGCCGATTCACCGTCCTGCACCGGCATTTACCGAACAGGATACCGAGGTACATGTACTGGAAACCGGTATCAAGGTTATCGACCTGTTGGTTCCCTTCCCACGTGGTGGTAAGATGGGACTGTTTGGCGGCGCCGGTTGTGGCAAAACCGTTATCATGATGGAGATGGTTAACAACATCGCCATGCAGCATGGTGGTATTTCGGTTTTCTGCGGTGTTGGTGAGCGTACCCGTGAAGGCAATGACCTGTACATGGAAATGAAGGAATCCGGTGTACTTCCCAAGGCCGCCTTGGTTTATGGTCAGATGACCGAGCCTCCCGGAGCCCGTGCCCGTGTTGCTCTTACCGGCTTGACCGCCGCTGAGTACTTCCGTGATGAAGAGGGACAGGACGTGCTCTTTTTCGTTGATAATATCTTCCGTTTTACCCAGGCCGGTGCCGAGGTATCCGCCCTCTTGGGACGTATTCCTTCCGCTGTTGGTTATCAGCCCACTTTGGCCACCGACCTTGGTGCCCTGCAGGAACGTATTACCTCGACAACCAAGGGTTCTATTACCGCTGTTCAGTGTGTATATGTACCCGCTGACGACTTGACTGACCCTGCTCCGGCAACCACCTTTGCCCATCTTGACGGTACTGTTGTTCTTTCCCGTCAGATTGCAGAGCTTGGTATTTATCCCGCTGTTGACCCGCTCGACTCCACATCCCGTATTCTTGACCCCAATGTTGTTGGTGAAGAGCATTACAAAACAGCCCGTGGTGTTCAGGTTGCTCTGCAGAAGTATAAAGAGTTGCAGGACATTATCGCCATTCTCGGTATGGATGAGCTTGCTGAGGAAGATCAGCTGCTGGTTCAGAGGGCACGTAAAGTTCAACGTTTCCTGTCCCAGCCTTTCCATGTAGCTGAA
Organism: Desulfobulbaceae bacterium; assembly: GCA_027011235.1. Classification (GTDB taxonomy): domain Bacteria; phylum Desulfobacterota; class Desulfobulbia; order Desulfobulbales; family Desulfobulbaceae; genus DRLX01. Next base: position 3,969 of record JALVAI010000283.1, on the reverse strand, counting down.
GTTTTTACCGGTATGGATGGTAAATACTGTAAGGTTGAAGACACCGTACGTGGCTTCAAGGAAATCCTTGAAGGAAAACATGATGAACTTTCCGAGAACGCCTTCTACATGGTAGGTACCATTGAAGAGGCCGTTGCGAAAGATGCAGCCGAGAAAGCCAAGGCATAATGTTCAAGGCGTAAGCTGAACCGAGGAAAAACAGATGGCACAAATTCATCTTGAAGTCGTTACCCCCACGGGGCCGGTAGTCAGTGACGATGTTGATCTCGTTACTGCACCTGGTGTCGGTGGTGAGTTTGGCGTCCTGGCAAATCATGCTCCTTTTTTGAGTACGATAAAAACCGGTACTTTAAGTTTTAAAAAAGATAAAAACACAAAGTACCTGATGGTCAGCGGCGGATTTTCGGAAGTATCCAATAATAAAATTACATTTCTTGTCGAAAGCGCCGAATTTGGTCATGAGATCGATGTCGATCGCGCACTTCGTGCACGGGAAAGGGCCGAAAAACGACTTGCCCAGGCCCAATCACAAAGCGAGAAAATAAATCGTGCCCGAGCGGAAGCTGCTCTGAAAAGAGCTCTCGCCCGTCTGCGTACCGCTGAACTCGCCAAACAATAAATTACGCAGTTTCAGTTAATCCAGGCCGTCCCTTTCGGGACGGCCTTTTTTTTCATTGGTCTCCTGGTATTCACAGGGCAGCCAATCCTTCCCCTTTTCCAACTGGAGGTATTATGAAACCAAAAGAACGCCTGGCAATCCCCCGTCAGCACCCCAAGGAATTATCTCCTGAAGAACGGATCCATAACTTTAAGGAAGTGACCTTTGGTTTTGATGAAGAAACAGCCATACTTGAGGCCAATCGTTGCCTCCAATGTAAAAAGCCGGCTTGCATCGCCGGTTGTCCAATCCATAATGATATACCAGCATTTATAGCCCTGCTTCGGGAGCGGAAATTCGAGGAGGCCTATTGGAAGGTCCGTGAAACCAGCACCATGCCTTCGGTCTGCTCCCGTGTCTGCCCCCATGAATTTCAATGTGAAGGCAGCTGTGTTCGTGGAAAAAAGGGAGAATCTGTAGCCATTGGCATGCTTGAGCGATATCTCACCGACTGGATGGTGGCAAATGGCAAAAATATGTACAGGGAATGCGCCCAGGCAAATGGAAAAAAGGTGGCGATTGTCGGGTCAGGTCCTGCCGGAATGACTGTTGCCCACATACTTTCCCACCAGGGATACCAGTGTACTATTTTTGAATCCCTACCTATTTTCGGCGGTATGTTGTCTGTAGGAATTCCCCACTACCGATTGCCCCGTGATATTATCGGTGCCGAATTATACGCCTTGAAACATTGCGGGGTGGAAATTGTTTATGGCACCACCATTGGCGAGGACAAGACCCTTGCACAGCTCAGGCAGGAGGGCTTTGCTTCGGTTTTTCTCGGCGTGGGCGCCCATGAAAGCAGAAAACTCGGCATTGAAGGTGAAGATGGCACTGAAGGGGTGTTGCACGGGGTTGATTATCTTCGTCGTGTCCTAAGTGGCGAGGACCTTGATATCGGCAACCGTGTTGTTGTTGTCGGTGGCGGCAATGTGGCTATAGATGTTGCCAGGGTAGCCCTGCGCCGGGGTTCCAAGGACGTTTTTCTTCTGTATCGGCGGACAAAAGAAGAGATGCCAGCTTCCAAAATGGAAATCCATCACCTTGAAGAAGAGGGCGTGCGCATTGAAATGCTGGCTGCACCGGTACGGATACTTCAGGAAAACGGAAAGCTCACTGCTATCGAGTGTGTACGCATGGAGCTTGGCGAACCCGATGCATCCGGTCGCCGCCGACCGGTTGCTAAAGAGGGATCAAATTTTATTATAGAGGCCGATGCCATTATTCCTGCCATCAGTCAGAAGGTACGCCATAATGCCGATAAAGGCGTTGAGCTCGCATCCGAGTCCTGGGGAACCTATCGCGTTGATCCGAAGACCCTGCAATCAACAAGTGTGGAATGGATTTTTGCTGGTGGCGACGATGTTCTCGGGCCGCAGACAGTAGCCAAGGCCGTCTACCAGGGCAAGGTTGCCGCCGAGTCGATGCATCGGTATATGCAGGGAATAGATATGCTGGAAGGTCGGGACCTTACCTGTTACATGGTTGACTGGTAGATCGAAGTTTTTACTTAGCCATCATGATTGGCAAACAGGTTTTAGTCCCTGAGGGAGCGGTTTACGGGAAAACCACCTGTGGCCTGTCACTGGTATTGGGCCGCTGCCATGTGCTGGTTTACATAGGATGATATACCAGCTCCAATCTGGCTGGCAATCTCATTGAGAAAGGAATCCTTTTTGAGGCGTTTGGCTTCCATCGGATTGGTTATAAAGGATGTTTCCACCAGGACAGCAGGCATTTGAGCGCCGATCAGGACATAAAACGGCGCCTTTTTGACACCATGATCTTTTACCGGGTAGTTGTCCCTTCTAAGTCCGGAAATTATATTGTTCTGAACGAACCTGGCCAGTCGTGATGATTCCATAATTTTGGAATTTTGCATGAGATCAGTGAGGATATTCTGCATTTCGCTGATATTATGGGTTGAGGTCGCATTTTCCAGTGCCGCCACCCGCATGGCCTCGTTATTGGTCGCCAGATTCAGGTAAAAGGTTTCTATCCCCTGCGTTGTTTTGTCAGGATGGGCATTGACGTGGATGGAGACAAACAGGTCAGCTCCGGAGGTATTGGCAAGGGCCGTCCGCTCTTCCAGGGGAATGAAGATATCTGTTTTTCTGGTCAGTGATACCTGGTAACCATATTTTTTCCTGAGTACCTTTTTCAGCTTTTTGGCAACCTTCAGGACAATATCCTTTTCCTTTAATCCAAAGGCCATTGCCCCCGGATCCTTGCCGCCATGACCAGGGTCAATAATGATCTTTCGTACCCCAAGCCCAAGCTGCTGGGCAAGTGAAAGGCGGGATTGCGGGCTTTTATGGGCCCTGGCAACGGGATGCCTTCCGCTTCGGGAGCGATGACGGGGCCTTTTCTTGCTGAAATCTTCAAGAACGATAACTGATGGCGGCAGTGATACTGTTGCCCCGACCTTTGGCTTTGTTTTTGGATGATCGCAAACAGGCGCCGGCGGCTTTGCGTCTGCGACCTTTGGTTTCCCTCTTTTGATTCCGTGGACGTCGATAACGATTTTGAAAGGGTCCTTGAGGCTGAATATTTTGTAATCGGATATCGACTCAATATCAAGAACCACCCGGACCGTGGTACTGTTGAGCCGGACGCTTCGGACCCGTTTGAGCAGTCCGTCCTCGATGGGTACAGGAGCCCGAAATTGGGGGGCAATGGTGCTGTTTTTCAGATCAATATAGAGACGCCTTGGCAGGTCACCGTCTTTTTCCAGCAGATTGGTCGAATAGGCTACAGGTCTGGAGGCCGGGATGACGATTCGGGTATAATCAGCCGATGACCAGTGTTTGATCGGCATAATTTCAGCGACCGGCGTGGCCGCTAAAACAGGTTGGTGACCATGTCCTGAAATTGCCTCCTTCTGTTCCAGGTCGTTTAGTTGCTTTTGCGCCCTTTTGTGCTGGTCGCCATGGGGATAGCGGTTGAGAATTTTTTTATACAGCTTGGCTGCCAGTTTCGGGTTGTTTTTTCCCTTTTGGTAAAGTCGGGCAGCCGCAAAGAGAGCGTCATCTGCAAGCCTGTTGCCTGCAAATTCCGAGGCAAGCCGCAGGTAGGTATTGATCGATTCATCCAGGTCAATGGGCAGCTGAAAACGGTGGTACATCTCCTGGTACATGCTGGCCATCATGTAGAGACATGAGGGGGCAAAGGGCCCTCGGGCATCCAGCAAATAGAGACGGCGAAAGTTTCGCACCCCTGCAAGCCAGTTCAGCCGATCTTTCCCCTGTTCAGGATTTTGCTGCAATTTGTGCAGGTAATCCTTGGCCAGGACATACTGTTGTTTGTTTTCA
>JALVAI010000282.1 GCA_027011235.1 Desulfobulbaceae bacterium | reverse complement strand
CTGCCTGATCCGTATCCGGCTTTTCTGCCCGTTGTCTCCGGCAGCAGGTACCATACATAGATAGGAGCAGGAGAGGCAATATTTTTTTCACAGAGATCGGTATTTTTCCCTCCCCGGGCACAATGGGCGAAAAAAGATTTTTTTATTGCATCATTGTCTGGTATACTGATCATTTGGTCGAAATATCGTCGAACAGGGGGCAGTGAAAAGAGCAGGCAAAGTGCAGCGTGCAGCGGCCGGTCACCAGCAGGTAACCCAGCCTTTTGATCCTGAAGAATATGCAAAACCTGTAGAGCCGTGCAGGACCATAAATTGACGGACATGGAATACAACCTGGATGAACTTCTTGCCGAGCTTAACAGTGAGGAGGAGCGGCGTTTTTCGCCACTTGCCTGCCTGAGCAGGGATGGAATACGCAGGCGGCCTGAAGACAGGATGGATTATCGTCAGTCCTTTGCCCAGGATTGCGACCGTATCCTCCATTCCCGTGCCTATGCCCGCTATATCGACAAGACCCAGGTCTTTTCCCTGGTCAGCAATGATCATATCAGCCACCGGGTCCTGCATGTCCAGCTGGTGGCGCGCATTGCCCGCACCATAGGGCGTTTTCTGGGACTCAACGAAGACCTGATCGAGGCCATTGCCCTGGGCCATGACATTGGCCACCCGCCGTTTGGCCACGAGGGTGAACGGATTCTCGATGCCCTGTGCCGCAGGTATGGGCTGGCCGGTTTTTTCCACAATATTCAGTCCGTCCAGTTCCTTGACCGGGTTGAACGACGGGGCAGGGGATGGAACCTCTGCCTGCAGGTACTTGACGGCATCCTCTGTCACGACGGCGAGGCCAACAGTACCAGGCTTGGTCCGCAGCGGACCAGGGATTTTTCATTCCTGGACCGCCTGATCAGGGAAAAAGAAAGTCATGGCCGACAGACGCCTGCGCCCATGACTATAGAGGGCTGCGTGGTACGTCTGGCCGATACCATTGCCTATATCGGTCGGGACATCGAGGATGCCATAGAGCTGGGCTTGATCAAGCGTAGTGAAATCCCCAGGTCGTGTGCCGAAAAATTGGGTGCTACCAACGGCACCATTGTCTTTTCCCTGGTAACCGATCTTCTGACCCATAGCTGCCATGTGCGGGCCGGGGACACGGATCGGGACTATATCGGCTTTGGCAGGGAGACAGCGGAGTTGTTGCTTGAACTGAAAACATTCAACTATGAACGTATTTACCACAATCCCGCGTGCAAGCCGGATCTGGAGATGATTCGCGCCTGCTATTGCGCGTTATTTGAACATTTTATGCATATTCTGGAAAGTGAATCAGACAAACAGATGGCCCCTGGTCTTTTCTTTACAAACATGAGCGATACATACAGGGACTCCCATCCACCGGCCGCCATTGTCAGGGATTATCTTGCCGGCATGACAGATGATTTTTTTCTTGAACAGGCGCGAAAAATTGGTTGCCAGGTGCCGGAGAGACCATGAAGGATAAACTAAAACTTTTTCTTCCCGGTGAAAATACCAGGATGATTATCATTGCCGCCTGTATCGGCCTGATGTCCGGTGTCGCGATTATTGTTTTTCGGGAAGCGGTGGATCTGGTCCATGAACAGATCTTTGTCCGGCTTTATGAACTGTTGAAGATTGAGGAAGGCGGTTGGCATGCCATGTTGCTTCCCCTGATCCCCATGACGGGCATGGTCTTGTTGATCCCCCTGTCCCTGGCCTTTCCCGGCAAGGTGAACGGGTACAGTTTTCCCAATTTTCTCCGGAGAGTGAACCTGGAGAACGGGGTCATTCACGGCCGGAATATCTTTATAAAAATAGTTTCAACCGCCCTGACCATCGGTACGGGAAATTCGGCCGGCGTTGAAGGACCTATTGCCGTTATCGGCGGCTGTCTCGGCTCTCTGATCGGTCAGAAAACACGGGTTTCGGGTAAACGGATGAAGGTGTATATCGCCGCGGGCTGCGCGGGCGGTATCGCCGGAATTTTCAATGCTCCATTGGCAGGGCTTTTCTTTGCCGCCGAAATCGTCCTGCTCGGCACCTATGAAATTTCATCCTTTTCCGCCCTGGTCATTGCCTCGGCCCTGTCCACCGTGGTCTCGAGGGCATGGTTTGGCGAGATCCCCGCCTTTCCCATTCCCAACTATCATATG
>JALVAI010000281.1 GCA_027011235.1 Desulfobulbaceae bacterium | reverse complement strand
CATTGACCATCTCCTTGGCCAGGAACAATATTTCTCCTGTTCGGTATACGAGCTTGGCGGCCTGTTTGATATGCGGCCTTTGGTGATCAAGACCCTGCTCACCTATCTTGAGCTCGAGGGGGTCATCAAATCGACCGGACCCTTTTATGCCGAATACAAGTTCAAGCCCTGCAAACCTTCAGCGGAAATTCTGGTCCGATTTGATCCCGAGCGACAGGCCTTTCTCCGCACCCTGTTTTCCTGTGCCGTTAAAACAAAGGTCTGGTTTACCATTGATCTTGATGAGGCGGTCCAAAAGACAGGCAGCCCGAGGAAACGTATCATCACGGCCCTGGATTATCTCGAGCAGCAGGGTGATCTGATCCTGCAGGTCTCGGGCCCGCGTCTTGGCTTCAGGCGTCTTGACACCGGGGACAGGGATATTGACGCCCTGAAGGAGAAGCTGGTCCACCGTTTTGTCCAACGAGAAGAAAACGACCTGCACCGTTTGCAGCTGGTGGTTGACCTGATCAATCATCCGGGATGCAAGACCAGGTTTCTGCTCACCTATTTTGGTGAGGACCTGGAGGCAAACTGCGGCCATTGTTCCTTCTGCCTGCAGGGGGAAAACCCGCCCCTTACGCGGGAGGAATCGGTTGCCGCAGCCCTTGATGCGGGTTTGACCAAGGAGTTGAACCCTCTCAGGGAAAAATTTCCCGAGGCGCTGCAGAGCCCTCGCCAGGTAGCCCGTTTTCTCTGCGGTATTTCTTCACCCCGACTGATAAAGGCAAAGCTGACCAGGGATGAGCTTTTTGGTTCCTGCCAGGAGCTGCCCTTTGCCCGGATCATGGAATGGGTGCGGGAAAATGGTTGACCTGAATGAATTGGAACAGGTTCTGGCCGAGCTTGCCGACCCTGAAATAGCCGCCCATTCAGCACGATTTTTCAAAACAGGCAAGGGAGAATATGGTGAAGGCGATACCTTCCTCGGTATCAGGGTTCCACAACTACGCAAGCTTGTTCCCAAATGCCGACAGTTGTCGCTAACGGCCGTCATGGACCTTTTGCATTCACCGTTGCATGAAAAAAGACTTGTTGCCGCCCTGATACTGGTTGATCGCTTCAAACGGGGAAGTGTGGACGAACAGGAGAAGATTTTCACCCTTTATGTCAAGGAAATAGGCTCTGGCATCAATAACTGGGACCTTATCGATACCACCTGTCCCCATATTGTCGGCGCATGGCTATATAAAAGAGACCGCTCCCTGCTCTACCGACTTGCCGGTTCGGAAAATCTCTGGCAGCGAAGGGCCGCCATGCTGGCCTGTTTCTATTTTATCAGGAAAGAAGACTTCATAGATGCCTTGAAGATTGCTGCTCTTCTTGTTGAAGACAGGGAAGATCTTATCCATAAGGCCGTTGGTTGGATGCTCAGGGAAACAGGGAAAAGGGACCAGCAGGCTGCAGAGCAATTTTTACAACAACATTGTGCAACAATGCCCAGGACCATGCTCCGGTATGCCATAGAAAGATTTGCGCCTGAGAAAAGAAAACAGTATATGAACTGCGGAAAAAATAAAGAAGGGACGAAATGAAAAGCTATCACAAGGAACTCTGGTACGAGGTGCCCACACGCCGGGCCTTTATCAATATTACCGCTGATGTGGAGAAATGTCTGACCGAGTCGGGTATACAGGAAGGATTATGTCTGGTCAATGCCATGCATATCACGGCCTCGGTCTTTATCAATGACGATGAGTCCGGACTTCATCACGATTATGAGGTCTGGCTGGAAAAACTGGCCCCGCACGCGCCGGTTGACCAATACCGCCATAACGGCTATGAAGACAATGCCGATGCCCACATGAAGCGGCAGGTCATGGGCCGGGAGGTGGTGGTTGCCGTTACCGGGGGTAAACTCCATTTCGGCACCTGGGAGCAGATATTTTACGGCGAATTTGACGGTCGCCGCAAAAAGCGGGTGTTGGTGAAAATAATAGGTGAATAATCAAAGGCGGGCTTTGCCCGCAACCCAAGCCCGTAGGGGCGGCTTCAGCCGCCTTGGGGAAGGCATGCCGGATAAAATAACGCTTTCCTCAGGCGAATAAATTCGCCCCTGCAAAGATATGCAACATTTATGCTGCAGATGCAAGATAACGAAATAACGTACTGATATAATAATTTTTAATCCTGAAATTTTTTGTT
>JALVAI010000280.1 GCA_027011235.1 Desulfobulbaceae bacterium | reverse complement strand
CGCGAAGCGCCCATTTGATTGAGGCAATTGTGTCAGTTTTCTATTGTTCGCCTGCTTTTTTTAAAATTATGGCAACTATATCTTCGTGTAACCAGTACCCATGCTGCCGCATGGCAGTGATAGCCTGCTCTACATTATCGAGATACCCTTGCCGCTTCGCTTCTACCAGAACCCTGGCGGAACCGATGACCTGCAGACCGTAAATTTCTCTGGCGATCTGTCGGCCTTTCCGTTCATCAATCAGTACACGATCAATGTGCCGTTCTCTGGCCAGCTGTATTACCGATGCTTCTCCGGTATCCAGAACCGAGCCAAGCAGGGGATCATGGGATTCTGTCAATTTTCTGCTTTTTATCCAGTGTGCCTGTTGATACGCAGCAACACCCGCTTGTTTTGTGCCTCCTGCCAATAACTCGCAATGAACGGCTTCCGGTACTATGACCTCATCAAAAAGACAATGGAGCAAATCAAGCCGGTCGATGACCGCCAGGGCAACAAGAGGGCCGGTGTTGGAAACAAGAGCGCCACCCATCAAAATCCGACCTTGAACTCATTTTCCAGTTCCTCATTATTCCATTCCACGCTGGCTGCTCCGAATCTGTGGCATTGCAAGAGAAATTCCACCCGGGGAATACCTGCTATAGCGGCAGCCTGGCCGGAGGTAAGTCTCCCCAGCTCATACAACTTGACCGCCATGGCCATTTTAGCCTCTTCTTCAAAAGTCTCGGGAGAAACATTGATCGTTGCCGGTATGGTTTCCGGATATTTAACGGACAAGGTACGCATGCAATCCTCTCAGTTGTTTGCCGGCAATTTGAATGTATAATGCCTGACAAATGACTCCGGCACGAAAATCAGGACCTGTTGATATTCACCCGGCATCTTGACAAGACTTGGAGCCTGGTCAATACTTCTCATCGGCATAGGCCAGCCAGCCGCCGGCGGCAACAAGCTCGCGGTCAAAGGGATTGAGGGAAAACGAACACTTGATTTCGCTGCCGCGGCCATCGGTTGCAATCAACTCTTCCCGGTCCAGGTCAACGTTGATCTGTACCTCGGGCACAAGGGCGAATAACCGGTCCAGCTCCCGATCCGGTAATTCCACGGCCAGAATTCCGCAGTTAAACATATTCTGTCTGAAAATGCGGGCAAAGCTGGAGGCAATGACAACGGTGATATTATTCACCTCAAGGGCCCATACCGCATGCTCCCGGGACGACCCGCAACCGAAATTGGATCTGGTCACCAGGACCGATGCCTTTTCTATCTCCTCGGACCGGGGATCAAAACTGCCGTCTTCCAGGTGCAGGTCTTCCAGCAGATGCGGTTTCAAAGCCTGTTTGGTGATTTCAGTCAGGTATTTGGCCGGAATAATCTCATCGGTATTGATATCATCTCGATCTATAAAGGTGGCTGTTCCGCCGAACTGTTTCATTGTTTTTCTCCCTGGAAATCGCCGTAAAACGCCGGTATTACCGGGACAACGTGGCGATAATTATTAAGTATTCTGTTCCGGCTCCGCTGGTCAGTCATCAAGAAATTGGCGGGGATCGGTTATTTCGCCGGTCACGGCTGCTGCGGCCGCGCTCAGCGGGCTCATCAGGTGGACCATACCGCCCTTGCCCATGCGGCCGTTAAAATTTCGGTTGGTAGTCGAGGCGCAGACTTCGCCTTCGGCCAGGACACCGCTGCTCATGCCGAGGCAGGCGCCGCAGGTGGGATTGAGCACACAAAAGCCGCTGTCCATAAATATCTTGATCAATCCCTCTTCCAGGGCCATGGAATATATTGCCGGGGTGGCCGGGGTAAGGATGCCCCGCACAGTATCGGCAATGGTTCTTCCCTTGAGGATAGAGGCAGCGGCCCTGATATCTTCAATACGACCATTGGTGCAGGACCCTATATACACCTGGTCCACCGGCGTGCCGGACATTTCCGTAATGTCTCTGACCTGGTCGGGTTTGTAATCATAGGTCACCTGCGGAGACAGGGTGGTGACATCAATACGAAGGGTTTTTTCGTAAGCCGCATCCTCATCCGAACACCATTTCGCAAAATCCTCGACCGCGGCCTCGATAGACGGGTACTCATCTTTAATAAAGGGCCAGAGGTATTGGGCCGTTACCTGGTCGGGCATACAGATACCGGAAGTGGCGCCGGCCTCAACCGACATGTTGCACAGGGTC
>JALVAI010000279.1 GCA_027011235.1 Desulfobulbaceae bacterium | reverse complement strand
TCCTTGTACTGTGCGGGTCTGTCTCCTACAACTGAATATTCCCCGGCATTCCAAGCCGATACTACAAGATCCAGTTTCCCCTGGTACTGATAGTTGTACTTGGCTATGAGATAGCAGGCAAGGAGGATATTGACCGCTGGATTGTACAGGTCTGCCGGCCGCAGGTTCTGCAAGGTTTTTTTGCTGACATAACGAAAATAAACCGGTTTCCGGGCAAGGGCCATGGCTGCCTGTTTGCCGGTGGCATAGGTAATCTGGGTAAGTCCCCTGGCATCCTTGTTTGAACGGGCTGCAGGATCACCATTGGATTCTGCCAGAATAAGGGCCCGGACAAAATCGGGGTTGACCTTGTGGTGGGGCTGAAAGTAGGAAAATTTACAAAAATAATTGATCAGGTAGTTGTATCGTGCCAGCCGTTTTTCCTGTTCACGGCTTATCTTGATCATTTTGTACTTATTGACGTAATGGGCAAGCGACGCCTGGGCCGGTGCCGGAGCATATCCGAAAAATATTAGACACAGCAGTATTGCTCCGGCAGCTTGTGCCCGTCTTTTGCTCCCCATCATTGCTGGTGCCCCTGCCAGAGAACGTCTTCCGGGTCAAGGGAAAAGAAGAGTTGCAGGACATCATCCAACATAAGAAAATCTCTGGCGCCCACGGTTTCCCGGATGGAGTGCATTCCAAGGCTCGGCACTCCGACATCAACGGTTTTTATCCCGGTTGCCGCAGCCGAAAGCGGACCAATGGTCGAACCGCAGGCCATGTCGTTGCGCATGACAAAATCCTGGGCCTCTGTTCCGGCCCGTCTGCAGAGTGCGCGGAAGAAGCCTCCGGTAACGGTGTCCGTGGCATAACGCTGGTTTGCATTCCATTTGATCACCGGCCCCATGTTGAGCAGGGGCAGGTGCAGGGGATCATATTTTTCCATGAAATTTGGATGGGCGCCATGGGCATTATCCACGGATATGAGCAGTGAGCGGGCCAGCATCTGCTGCCGTTTGACACCATCGGGCTGCAGACGCTCAAGCAGCATGGATAGAAAGGGCCCCTGGGCCCCGGTTGCCGATACACTGCCCACCTCTTCATGGGGATTAAGCACGACCAGGGCATCCCGGCTTTCAGGTGCATGGATGAGGGCGTCAATCAGGGTAAAACAGGAGAGCAGGTTGTCCATGCGGGCCCCGGTCAGGAAATCATCCTGCAGCCCGATGAGGGCAGGTTTTTGGGTATCGTAGAAAAAGAGATCATGGCCGATGATCTCTTTGACAATGGCCTTTGGATGTTGTTGGGTTATCTGTTGCCTGAGAATATCAAGAAAATCGCACTCATCCTCGGATGCGGTCAGCAGGGGGACAAGATCAGTCTGCTTGTTGATCGTCTTTTTGCTGTTGGCCTCCCGGTCCAGATGGATGGCTAGGCTGGGAATAACTCCAATTGGCCGCTGAAAATCGATAAGTCCGCTGTGTATTTCACCACCATTGTCCTGCCAGCACACTCGTCCGGCCAGGGAGAGGTCCCGGTCAAACCAGGTGGCGAGCAGGGCGCCGCCATATACCTCAACACCCAGTTGCTCCATATTTTTTGTCCGCTGCCCTGGATCGGGTTTGAGCTTGAGACAGGGGCTGTCGGTATGGGCCCCGGCAATGCGCAAGCCGTCCCGGTCAGGACAATCACCTGTCAAGGTAAAGGCGGCCAGGGCTAAATGGTGATTGACGACAAAAAACCTGCCCGGACCAGGCAGTATCCAGTCATCACTGAGCGTAAGGCGGGTAAAGCCCCTGGCCTGCAACAGGGTTATCAGTTTGTCGGTGGCATGACAGGGCGTGGGCGAACAGGCTATGAAATCAAGCAGCTCATTGATTTTCCGGGATTGCGGTTCCATTATTTTTCCGTTTAGGTAAAATTCTTTTGTTTCCTTTTTGATAACGGGTAGATATATGCTACATTAGCGTAGTAACCTGTTGAATGCAAACCAACTTTGACAATTTTACCTAATCCACAGGGAAGGAAAAAAATGTTTAACGCAGAACAACTCCTTGGCAAGATCGTACGGGAAACCCTTGGCAACAACAGTGGCGGCTCCGGCCTGATGGACTCGTTGACATCGGGAGCAGGCCTGATGACGGTCATCGGCCTGGGCGTCGGGGCCTATGAGATTTTGTCGGAACAAAAGAAAGAGCAACAGAG
>JALVAI010000278.1 GCA_027011235.1 Desulfobulbaceae bacterium | reverse complement strand
ATGTTGGCAAGATGGTGCTTGGCGAGCCTTGCTTTCTGCCCTGTACCCCCCATGGCGTCCTTGAACTGTTGCAGCGCTCAGGAGTCGAGACCAGCGGCGCCGAAGTGGTGGTGGTCGGGCGTTCCAATATTGTCGGCAAGCCGGTTGCCAACCTGATGCTGCAGAAGCGTGACGGTGGCAATGCCACGGTAACGCTCTGTCACACCCGGACCAGGGACATGGATTTTCATACCCGCAGGGCCGATATCCTGATCGTGGCCGCCGGGGTGGCCAACATGATCAAGGCGGACCAGGTCAAGGAAGGGGTGGTTGTTATTGATGTCGGTGTCAACCGTATCGGCAAGAGCGAGAGCGGTAAGGCCATCCTTGCCGGTGATGTTGAGTTCGAGTCGGTCAAGGAAAAGGCGGCCGCTATTACTCCGGTGCCGGGCGGCGTTGGCCCGATGACTATCACCATGCTTATGAAAAATACGGTCCAGGCCGCCAGGCAGTCGGCGGGCCTGGAATAAACCAGCATGGCTGGACCATATTCTCAGACCACAGTCACAACGAATGATGAAAACAGTCGGAAAGAACACAGCTGGGCTGGCTATTTTCAGATAAATCGACCATATATACCAGGGATATATTGCCCGGATGTACAGGCGATTTTCCCGTTGTCCAAGACTTCTCTTCCAGGAGCCTCGCTATGACGGATATAAAAGGATGTCAATCGTGTAATTCGATAACCGGAGATTCAACCCTGGATCTCTTAAACCAGGACCTGGCAAAACAGGTGCGGACCGCCTATGACCGCCTTGAAGACCGCGGCATGTCTGCCTGTCTTTTCGGTTCCGGCGGCACCTGCTGCCGCATCTGCAACATGGGGCCGTGCCAGATCATTGACGGCGTGGATGCCATGGTCGGGGTCTGCGGCGCTACCGCCGACACCGTTGCCGCCCGTAATTTCGCCCGTATCGTTGCTGCCGGCACAGCGGCCCATACCGATCATGCCCGGGAAATGGTGCGGGGATTCATTGCCACTGCCAAGGGGGAAACTCCCCATGAGATCAAGGATGTGGCCAAACTCCACAAGATGGCCGCGATTTTCGGAATTGAGACCGAAGGCCGGGACAAGAATGAAATAGCCCTGGAGCTTGGCGAGCGCGCTCTGGCCGAGTTTGGTCAGCAGGAAGGCACCCTGACCATGCTTAAACGGGCCCCGGAAAAACAGCAGAAGATATGGAAGGAGATGGGGGTCGAACCCAGGGGCATTGATCGGGAAGTCGTGGAGATGATGCATCGCACCCATATGGGGGTTGACCAGGAGTATAAAAACATTATGAAGCAGGCGGCCCGCACCTCGCTGGCCGATGGCTGGGGTTCTTCCATGCTCTCCACCGAACTGACCGATATAATGTTTGGCACCCCGGTACCGAAACGGGCCATCGTTGATCTTGGTGTCCTGCGGGAAGACATGGTCAATGTGACCGTACACGGACACGAACCGCTGCTTGCTGAATCGCTGTGCCTGGCCGCTGATGATGATGAAATCATTGCCCTTGCCAAAAAAGCCGGCGCTAAGGGGGTCAATCTGGCGGGCGTGTGCTGCACGGGTAATGAAATTCTCATGCGGCGCGGCATCCCGGTTGCCGGTTCTTTTATCCAGCAGGAAATGGTGCTGGCCACCGGCGCAGTGGAGGCAATGGTTGTCGATGTCCAGTGCATCATGCAGTCGGTGGCCCAGGTCGTCAAGGGCAAGCACACCGATGTTATCACCACCAATTACCGGGCCAAGATACCGGATGCGGTTCATATCCAGTTTGAGGAAGATGCGGCCTATGAGTCAGCCAAGAAAATCCTCAAACATGCCATTGCCAACTTCAAGAAACGGGGTGATTTTTACATCCCGGAAAATAAAAAACTGGATGTGGTGGTCGGTTTTTCCCATGAGACCATTAACTATATGCTGGGCGGCCGTTTTCGTCAGTCCTATCGGCCGTTGAATGACAATATCATTAACGGCCGTATCAGGGGAGTCGGTGCCCTGGTCGGGTGTGAACACTACAAGTATTCAGACGATGTTCACTTCAAGATTGCCGTTGAGCTGATCAAGAACAATGTCCTGGTCCTGGCTACCGGTTGCGCTGCCCAGGCCCTTGGCCGCCGTGGTCTGCTCCGGCCGGAGGCTGCCACCGAATATGCTGGTGACGGCTTGCGCGAGGTCTGTGAAACCGTTGGTATGCCGCCTGTTCTGCATGTGGGGTCATGCGTGGATAATTCCCGCCTGCTGATCGCCCTGACTGAGATGGTCAATGAGGGCGGTCTGGGCGATGATATTTCCCAGCTGCCCGCTGTTGGATCGGCGCCGTTGTGGATGAGTGAAAAGGCGGTCGCCATCGGCCAGTATTTTGTTACCAGCGGCGCCCATGTTATTTTCCAGGACCTGCCGGTTACCGGCGCCAAAAAGTTCTCCAGGTATATTCTTGAAGGCTTGAAAGAGGAATATGGCGCCTGCTGGGGGGTTGAAAATGATCCGATCAAGCATGCCCGGGCAATGATCGCGGCCATTGATGAAAAACGTGAGGCCCTTGGCATTAACAAGAAGCAGGAACGGGTGCTCATGGATATGCAGATGCGTCGTGAGCTTGAAGGCAAGGCCTTGCCCGGAATGGGTTGTGGACAGGGCGGACACTGATAACTACCGGAAAAAGCACCAACCTTTTGCAGGTTCGGCATTTAATCGCAGGACTTGGGTTCCAGGGTTGGAAACCGGTTTGAAAAGACCTTTTTTTGTTGCTGATGAGGAGATAAGGAGGATCGATGAAAGCAGGGAGTAATCTGGAGCGGGTGCTTGCAAGCGGCGAGTTTGCCGTTACCGGCGAGCTGGGGCCGCCCAAAAACAGCGATCCCGAGGTGGTCAGGAAAAAGGCGCGAATTCTGCGTGGTAATGTGGATGCCGTCAATATCACTGACTGCCAGACCGCCATAGTCAGGATGTCAAGCATTGGGGCCGGATTGATCGCCCAGGCAGAGGGTGTTGAGCCGGTGATCCAGATGACCTGCCGGGACAGAAACCGCATAGGCATGCAGAGTGATCTGCTCGCCGCATCGGCCATGGGACTGAAGAACCTGCTGTGCCTGACCGGGGATCATCAGAAATTTGGTAATCATCCCGGGTCAAAAGGCGTGTTTGATATGGATTCCATCCAGCTGCTTGGCATGGTCAAGTCCATGCGGGATGAGAAGAAATTTCAATGTGGTGAGGAGATTAAGGGTAAGGCGCCAGAGTTTTTTCTTGGCGCCGCCGCCAATCCCTTTGCCTATCCCTTTGAATTCAGGGCTGTGCGCTTGGGAAAAAAGGTACATGCCGGCGCTGATTTTATCCAGACCCAGATTATTTACAATGTTGATAAATTCGCCAGGTTCATGGAGATGTGCCGTGATATGGGCCTTGATAAAAAGGTTTCCATTCTTGCCGGTGTCACTCCGCCCAAATCTCTTGGCATGGCCCGATACATGAAAAAGTTTGTTCCGGGCATGGATGTGACCGATGAGGTCATTGACCGGATGAAAGGCGCCAGGGACAAACAGGAGGAAGGGATTAACATCTGTGTGGATATTATCAACCAGGTCAGGGAGATTGACGGGGTTGCCGGTGTCCATGTCATGGCCATAGAGTGGGAGGAGGCTGTTGCCGAGATCTGTGAACGGGCAGGGTTGCTTCCCCGACCTGTCTTTGAAGAGCCCGTGGCCGCGGAAACGGTTGCAGCACCTGTACGGGAAACAGTTGTTGTTCGCGAACAACAACCGGCTGCCGATGTTGACACAACCGGGGCAGGAGAAGAAATCCTTGCCAGGGCAAAAGAGGAGGCGGCATCTATTATTGCTGCCGCACGAGCAGAAGCTGATTCGTTGAGAAAACAGGCCGCAGGTGGGCCTGAGAGTGAAATTTCAGGCGAAAGATTCGCCGGTGCCGAGAGTGATGCAGGAGAACATGAGATGAATGAAAAAGAACGCCTGATGGCGTTGGAATCCATGAAGTTGGGGCTGGAAGCCTTGAAAAAGGCCTATGGATTAAGTGATGATCAGTTTGAAGCCCTGATGAAATTTGCCGGTGCTGAAGCAATTTTACGCAAGGAGCCCCCTGTTGGAAGCACGGGTGATGCCGGTTCCGGAAAATCCGCTGATACTCCCGAGCCTGTTGCCGAAACCGGGCAGCAGGAAAAAGTCAAAGAGGCGGCATCCGCCCAACCGGATGTTCAGGTCAAAGCTGCGGCAGAGCCTGATGCGGAAGAGGCGGCCAGGGCAAAAAAGGCTGCTGAGGAAAAGGCCCGGGCCGAAGCTAAAGCCAAAGCAGAAGCCGAAGCAAAGGCCAAAGCCGAGGAAGAGGCAAAGGCCAAGGCTGATGCGGAGGCAAAGGCCGCGGCTGAGGCAAAGGCAAAAAAAGAGGCGGAAGAAAAGGCCAGGGCCGAGGCAGAAGCCAAGGCCAAAGCCGAGGCCAAGGCAAAGGCCGAGCAGGAAGCAAAAGAGGCTGCCGCCAGGGCGAAGCAGGCCGAATCGGCCGGCAGCCCAATTGCCGATGAACTTGGGGCCCCCAGCTTAAAGGCTGAAGAAACAACCCTGGCCGAGCGTGCCACCAAGGTGCCGCCTACTTCCTATAAGCAGGAGTATTCAGGCGCCATCAGGGAGGTTGTGCTTGGCAATGGTGATACCGCTGTCACGGTCGGCGGGGCCGAAGTTCTGCCCTTCCATCTCTTTGAGGGCAACCAGCCTCATAAACCGCTTATTGCCATGGAGGTACAGGATATTGCCCCTGATAACTGGCCATCAACCCTGACCAGGTATTTTGATGATGTCATGGATAATCCCGTTGCCTGGGCAAAAAAATGTGTTGATGAGTACAAGGCCGATGCCCTTAACATCTACCTGATCGGCACCGACCCCAACGGAGAAAACCGGCCGTCGGCTGATGCGGCCAAGGACGCGGCGGCGATCATTGATGCCGTAGATGTGCCGATCATTGTCTGGGGTTGCGGCAATAACGAGAAGGATACGGAAACCCTGCGCGATGTCACCTCGCTGATCAGTGATAAAAAGGTGTGTCTTGCTCCCCTGGAAGATGCCAATTACCGGGCCATCGGGGCAACGGCCATGGCCTTTGGCCATCCCATGGTGGCTGCATCGCCCATTGATGTCAACCTGGCCAAACAGCTTAATATTCTTCTGGAGAACCTTGGCGTTCCCCTTGACACCGTGCTCATGGATCCTTCCATCGGAGCCCTTGGCTATGGTATCGAGTACACCTATTCGGTCATGGAGCGTATCCGCATAGCCGCCCTGACCCAGAAGGATGAAAAGTTGCAGGTTCCCATTATCTGTAACCTGGGCCGGGAGGTATGGAAAACCAAAGAGGTCGGGTTGGCAAGCGATGAACTGCTTGGCGATCAGGAACGGCGGGGCATTATGATGGAGGCCATGACCGCATCCTGCATGATGCTGGCCGGTGGCGAGGTACTGATCATGCGCCATCCCAAGGCCATCAGCATGACCAAGGCCCTTATCGACGGTCTGACGGCCTGATCCTCTGGATTGACTCTTCGGCCCGTTGGAAAGATATTCCCATGGATCGAATTTTTCGTATGGTTTGCAGCCTGCAAGTATCTGGATGCGATGATATTATTTTTCAGGCACCCTTTGTCCGCTAAGCATAAAGAATAAAAAATATTCAGGAGTTATATCTATGTCGAAGATTATCTGTTCTGCAGCGATTCGTGGCGCCAAGAACATTATTGACATGGCCGAGGAGACTTATGAAGAGGCATTGGTCAAGTTCGGTCCGGAAAAGGAAGTTGCCTTTCCCAACACCGCCTACTTTCTGCCTATTATTTATTCGATGCTTGGCGCCAAGATCGAAAAACTCGGTGACATGAAAGATATTTTCCAGGAATGCCGCAGCCTGCTGCCGGCCGTGGTGACCGAGGACCTCTGGCTTCCCTACCTTGCTCCGGCACTGGATGCCGGGATGGCAACCTTTTTTGCCGAGGAGATGTACGAGGCCATACGCTATCTCAATGAGCCTGATTTTTACACCAAGACCGAGGACCCGACGGACAACAATCTCTTTCTCGGCGCTGCCGATGATGTCATTTTCCGCAAACGCGGGGTTGAATTTGTTGACGGCACAGCCCCGGGATTTGCCGCCATCATGGGAACGCCAAGCGACAAGGAAGTTGCTTCCAAGATTGCCCTTGAGCTGCAGGAAAAGAATCTCTATATCTTCATGCATGACCAGAGCGAGGGCAAAAACATGGCCGAGCTGCTGGTCGAAAATGATGTCCAGGTTGGCTGGAACACCCGCCTTGTTCCCTTTGGCAAGTCCTACACTTCCGCTGTTTTCGCCATAGGCTTCGCCTGCCGCGTCGCCCTGGCATTCGGCGGCATCAAGCCAGGCGATTACAAGGGAAATCTGCTCTACAACAAGGACCGTACCTTTGCCTTTGTGATGGCATTCGGGCCTGTTTCCGATGAATGGTACGCCAATGCCGCCGGTGCAATCAACTGGGGCTTTCCCACCATCTCCGATTACGATATTCCCGAGATCCTGCCCACCGGTATCTGTACCTATGAACACGTGGTCTCCAATGTGCCCCATGATGAGATCGTCCAGAAGGCCATCGAGGTGCGCGGCCTCAAGGTCAGTGTCACCAAGATCGACATACCCATGGCCTTTGGTCCGGCCTTTGAAGGTGAGCGCATCCGCAAGGATGACCTGTTCATGGAATGCGGCGGCGGCCGGACAACCGGGGTCGAGGTGCTCATATCCAAGGAAATGGATGAGGTCGAAGATGGTAAAATTATCATGGAAGGCCCGGATATTGCTGATATCGAAGAAGGCCAGAACCTGCCCATCGGCATCCTGGTTGAGGTCGCGGGCCGGGAAATGCAATCCGACTTTGAGCCCATCCTCGAGCGTCAGTTTCATCACCTGATGAACTATATCCAGGGGATCATGCATATCGGCCAGCGCAACATCATGTGGATCCGGATCGGCAAGGCGGCCGTTGAAAAGGGTTTTTCCTTCAAACATCTTGGTGTGGTCCTGCATGGCAAGCTGCACCAGGAATTCGGCGCCATCCTCGACAAGGTCCAGGTCAAAATCTATACGGTTCAGGACAAGGTGGACGAGGTTATGGAACTGGCCAAACAGGTCTATGCGGAACGTGACCTGCGGCTTGGCTCCATGACCGATGAAACCGAGGACGTCTTCTACTCTTGCACCCTGTGCCAGTCCTTTGCCCCCAGCCACGTCTGCGTCATCACCCCTGAGCGGATCGGCATGTGCGGCGCCTATAACTGGCTTGACGGCAAGGCGTCCTACCAGATCAATCCCACCGGACCCAACCAGCCCATTGAAAAGGGTGAGTGCACGGATGAGGCCAATGGCTATTATACCGGCATCAACGAATTTGTCGCCCAGGCCTCCCGTGGCGCTGTAACCGAGGTAAGCTGTTACTCATTGATGAACAATCCCATGACCGCCTGCGGCTGTTTCGAGGCCATCGCCGCCATGCTGCCCCAATGTAACGGCATAATGGTGGTCAATCGTGACTATCGCGGTATGACCCCATCGGGCATGAAGTTCACCACCCTGGCCGGTATGGCGGGCGGCGGCATGCAGACGCCTGGATTCATGGGAGTCTCCAAACATTACATGACCAGCCGTAAACTGTTTATGGCCGAGGGCGGGCTCAAGCGGGTCGTCTGGCTGCCCAAGATGCTTAAGGAGGAGATCGGGGAAAAACTGCGTCAGCGGTGTGAAGAGATCGGTATGCC
Organism: Desulfobulbaceae bacterium; assembly: GCA_027011235.1. Lineage (GTDB taxonomy): Bacteria > Desulfobacterota > Desulfobulbia > Desulfobulbales > Desulfobulbaceae > DRLX01. Next base: position 52 of record JALVAI010000278.1, on the reverse strand, counting down.
CGAACTCTTTGATATGAGCGCCACCGAGGAACAGGGGACCACGGAAGAGGAA
>JALVAI010000277.1 GCA_027011235.1 Desulfobulbaceae bacterium | reverse complement strand
CGTTTTGCGATAACGCCTGTTGCGCTCTCTGTCTTCCTGCCGACAGGTCATGCGCTGGAGAAGACCGCTGATCACCATCACCGGGTTGCGTATTTCATGGGCAAGCTGCAGCGCCAGTTCGGCCCGGGTGCGGTCACTGACCACGGATTCTATGTCCTTGTTGAGTTCAAGAAGCTGGGAGCTGGTCTCTTCCACTTTCTTTCGGTCCCGGATCATACGGTTCATGATCAGCAGCATGCTGCCGAAAAACAGGGTAGAGGCAAAAATAACAATAAAGGTAACGGTAATCAGACTGCCGGATATTGGTGCGATCTTTTGCCAGATAGTTGCCCGGTTGGTAAAGAGCAGGTAGTACTTGACAAAATGGCCCACGGGCCGGATCAGGCAAAAGGAAAACAAGGCGCTTGTCAGCCAGAGAATATAGGTGGAAAGGGCGTTTTCCCTGTCCCTGAAATAGAGTTTGACGGCCTGCTGCATACAGAGAGTCGACAACACCAGCATGGCCATGCTGCCGCAGATATCAATCAGGTAGAGGGGAATCAGGGAGAGGAGCATTGCTCTTTCACCTATTGTTTTTTAAGGGAAGTCAAAGGTGTTCCGTTCATTCTCCGCAAGGCCAGGTATATACAGAGGATAGCCGGAACACAGAGCAGATGGTCCATCTTGAAAATATAATAGAGCCAGTCAACAGGGGTATGCAGGGCCACCCACATCCTGATGCCCTGTTTGTTGGTGATGAAATCGGTTGCCGGGACGTGGATAGCAAGAACATGGGCGATAAAGGCCCAGCCGTTCCAGAGGGCGAGAATGAGAGCGCCCAGGGCCATGAGCTGCCAGGATTTTCTGACCGACAGGTGCGACAGACGAATACGGATGGCAAAACCAAGCATGGCCAGTCCATAGAGCACATGGCCGATGAGGTGAACATAGATTCCTTCCGGCGGACCATGGGACTGGATGGCATGGGCCGGCCCGGCACAGGAAAGCTGCGCCAGGAGGATGAGGCCCAGGGCCTGCAACAGAGGTATTGGCCGATTGACGCGCATGGTTTGCGTTACCTGCCGCTAATTTGTACGATTTTCCCCGTTTCTCTGGTGGAGTAGCCGCCCATTGTTTCCACCGCTGCCTTGAAATCCCTGGATTGGATGATTGCAAGCAACCGTCTGATCATCGGCAGCTCAAGAAAGGGGGTCGGGATGATCAGGTCATACCGTTCTTCGGTAAGGGGAACAAAATCAAGGTCAAGGGCGCGGGCCGCCGCCAGAATGCCGAGGCCGGCGTCTGCCTTGCCGGAAAGGACTGCCACCGCCACCGCCATATGTGTATACTCCTCATGGTCATAGCCCTCAATTTCATCTGCGTCAAGCCCATTTTTCTCCAGTTCATAATCGAGCAGCACCCGGGTGCCTGACCCTGCCTGCCGGTTGATAAAACGGATATTGCCTTTGACCAGGTCGTCAATGGTCCGTATGTTTTCCGGATTGCCCTTCCTGACGATGAATCCCTGCATGCGATGGACAAGGGTGATCAGGTTTACTTCCCTGTCAGGCAGGTATCGTCTGATATAGGTGGTATTATATGCACCGCTTTCCGGATCAAGCAGATGTGATCCTGCGATATGGGTCATCGTGTTTTTTATGGCCATGATGCCGCCCAGAGAACCGACATGGGTGGAGGCCAGGGGATAGGCAGGGGTCGACTTCTTGAGGAAATCATGCAGCAGGTCAAGGCAGAGATCGTGGCTGCCGGTGCAGAGGATGGTCCGGGCAATTGTTGTCTGCGGCCGCAGTAAACAGACCCTGACCCGACTGTTTTTGCTCTCGCCTTCGGATTCAGCGCCAATTGTCAGCATGGAGTTGGCCCGGGTAAGGGTGGTGATGGCGCCGGCGCCTTTTTTCAGCGGCACGGTGACAAAATGATCACCGATCCTGCCGGTGATCATGCGACGAAACTCCTCTATCCCGCCCCTGGATGGAATGTCTTTGGCAAGGACAGCGGTGATTTCTGTTGCCGGTTTCTTTTCCATTCCCTGCATCCGGGCCAGCAGGGGCAGGGCGAATTGTTCAAAGGAGATGATGGCGGATACGGGATAACCGGGATTGCCCATCACCGGTTTACCATCAATGATTCCAAGGATAGTCGGCTTGCCGGGCATAATAGTCACGCCATGGACCAGTACCTCGCCCAGTTCCTCAAT
>JALVAI010000276.1 GCA_027011235.1 Desulfobulbaceae bacterium | reverse complement strand
GCGCAAGCATGGGGTTGACCTGATAGAAGGGCCGGTAGAGCGCACCGGGGCCACGGGCAAGCTGCTTTCAATATATTTTCGAGACCCGGACGGCAACCTGCTGGAAGTTGCCAACCTGTTGCCATCCTCTTCAACCACTTCATATAACGGAACCAACCATGCAGCTTGATGCAAAGATACCAGCCGGAGCGCTGGCCGAAAAATGGGACAACTGCAAGTTCAGCAACAAACTGGTCAATCCCGCCAACAAGCGCAAATATGAAATAATTGTCGTCGGCACCGGTCTGGCCGGCGGATCAGCCGCAGCCACCCTGGCTGAACTCGGCTACAATGTCAAATCGTTCTGCATCCAGGACAGTCCGCGCCGGGCCCATTCCATTGCCGCCCAGGGCGGTATCAATGCGGCCAAAAATTATCAGAACGACGGCGATTCCATCTTCCGGCTCTTTTATGACACCATCAAGGGCGGTGATTTTCGCTCCCGCGAGGCCAATGTTTACCGGTTGGCCCAGGTTTCCAACAATATCATTGATCAATGCGTGGCTCAGGGCATACCCTTTGCACGGGAATACGGCGGCACCCTGGCCAACCGCTCCTTTGGCGGCGCCCAGGTCTCCCGCACCTTTTACGCCCGCGGCCAGACCGGACAGCAGCTCCTGCTGGGCGCCTATTCCGCCATGATGCGGCAGGTGGCCGCAGGAAAAATCACCATCTATCCCCGCCGGGAGATGCTGGACCTGATCACCATAGACGGCCGGGCGCGCGGGATCATCTGCCGCAACCTGATCACCGGCAAGCTGGAGCGCCATGCCGCGCACGCGGTCGTTCTGGCCACCGGCGGCTATGGTAATGTCTTTTACCTTTCCACCAATGCCATGGCCTCAAATGTCACCGCCTCGTGGCGCGCGTACAAAAAAGGGGCCGGATTTGCCAATCCCTGTTTTGTCCAGATCCACCCGACCTGCATTCCGGTCCATGGCGATTATCAGTCCAAGCTCACATTGATGAGCGAAAGTCTGCGCAATGACGGCCGGGTCTGGGTGCCGAAGAAAAAGCATGACACCAGGCCGCCTGCGGAAATTCCCGAAGAGGACCGCGATTATTACCTGGAACGCAAGTACCCGAGTTTTGGCAACCTCGTCCCCAGGGACGTGGCCTCGAGAAATGCCAAGGAGGTCTGCGACGAGGGCCGGGGCGTGGGAGAAACCGGGTTGGCGGTCTATCTTGATTTTGCCGAGGCGATCAAGCGTGACGGTCTTGAACCGATCATGAAGAAATATGGCAATCTCTTTCATATGTATGAAAAGATTACTGCCAGTGATCCCACCAAAGAACCGATGAAAATTTATCCGGCGGTCCATTATACCATGGGTGGTTTGTGGGTGGACTATAACCTGATGTCCACAATTCCCGGCCTGTTTGTCCTTGGCGAGGCCAACTTCTCCGATCACGGCGCCAACCGGCTTGGCGCCTCGGCCCTGATGCAGGGGCTGGCCGATGGCTATTTTATCCTTCCATATACCATGGGCAATTATCTGGCCCAGGCCGGAACCTGCGACCTTTCCACCGGTCACAAGGCCTATGATACTGCCGAACAGACCGTCAGAGAAAAAACCGCAGAGCTGCTGCGCCACGCCGGTTCCGGAAAAAAAGGGTTAAAGACCGTGGACCATTACCATCGGCAGCTTGGCGCCCTGCTCTGGGATTATTGCGGCATGGCACGCAACAAAAAAGGACTTGAGTATGCCCTGGGCAAAATTCCTGAAATTCGGGCGGAATTTAAGGAAAACACCCTGGTGCCCGGCAGCGGCGAGCAGCTCAATCAATCCCTTGAACGGGCGGGCCGGGTGAGTGATTTTTTTGAATTTGCCGAAATCATGGTCCGGGATGCCCTGGCCCGCGAGGAATCGTGCGGCTGTCATCTGCGCGAAGAAAGCCAGACAGAGGAGCATGAGGCCAAACGGGACGACGAACATTTCTCCCATGTGGCGGTCTGGGAATACACCGGCGAGGACAAAGAGCCTGTCCGTCACAAGGAAGAACTTGTCTTTGAAAATGTGACACCGTCCCAGCGCAGTTATAAGTAGATAAACTGCATCCCCTGAGGGCATAACCAATAATGGAAATAATAGGTACCTGACGTTCCTGTTTCCCTGCAGAGCGGGTATGAAATGTCATGGAACAACAGAAAATTACAC
>JALVAI010000275.1 GCA_027011235.1 Desulfobulbaceae bacterium | reverse complement strand
TGAAAAGCTGGCCAGGCTGGCCAAAAAGGACAAGGGTCGCATTCATTCATCGTTTAATCAATGTGGTACCGCCACCGGCCGGCTCAGTTCTTCCAACCCGAATCTGCAGAATATCCCCATCAGGACCCCGGAAGGACGCCGCATCCGGCAGGCATTTATCGCCCCGGCGGGTTCGCTGCTGCTTTCTGGAGATTATTCGCAGATTGATCTGCGGGTACTGGCCCATTTTTCCGGGGATGAGGCCCTGGTCGAAGCCTTTCAAAGCGGTGCCGACATACACCGCAAAACAGCGGCCGAAATTTTCCATGTTGCCCCGCAGCTTGTCACCAAAGAGATGCGCCGGGTGGCCAAAACCATTAACTTCGGCATTGTTTACGGTATGTCTAGTTTTGGCCTTGCCACCCAACTCAAGGTCAGCCGCAAAGAGGCGCAGGGCTTTATCGATCAGTATTTTACCGTTTATGCCGGGGTGAAAAGATACATGGAAACCATTGTGGCCCAGGCGGAAAAGGATGGTTATGTCACCACCCTGCTTGGCCGCAGGCGGGAGTTACCCGATATTCACAGCCGCAACAGGACCCGGAGGGAGTTTGCCCGCCGTACGGCCATCAATACCCCTGTTCAGGGAACGGCGGCCGATATCATCAAGCTGGCCATGCTGGAGGTGGACCGGGTATTTACCAATCAGAACCTGCACGGACGTATGGTATTGCAGATCCATGACGAGCTGGTTCTCGAGGTGCCGGAGGGAGAGCTGGAAAAGAGTTCAAGTCTGCTGCAAGAGGCCATGGAAAACGTTATGGAGCTGTCCGTGCCCCTGGTGGTCAATATGCAGGTGGGTCAAAATCTCGGCATGGAGAATGGGTAATGCTTGTCCGCTTTTTCGGAAGAAAGCAGCGCGAAATGTCTTTTTTGCGGAATTTTTCCTGGGACAAAGGTTGCCTTGTCCGGGGAAATGGCTCAATACCGCGAATAAGGCGGAAAATCAAGGTGTTTTTAATTGGAATATTTTTTGCATAAAATAGGGCAGGGAAGAATTTTACCATGGAGGATGAGATGAATCCACGTCAGGCGGTTCGTATTCTCATGTTGAGCCCTATTTATTTTCGTCTGCGTCCTGCCCAACGTTGGCAGTTGGTGCAGGAGTATTGTCGGGCTATTCGTAACATTTCCGTTGCTGGCCATTGATGTAAGTGTGGAAAGGGCTATGGATGAAAAGCCGGAACAGGAACGGCGGGCAACAAAACGATTTCGTGTCAAGGAGGGCGCCCTGGCCTTTATCGGCACTGTGCCTGGGACTATTATAGATATCAGCGAAGCCGGTATTTCCCTTAATTACACGGTCTTTGAACAGAAGCCGGAAGGTCGTTTCCGGCTCGACATTTTTTTTGAGGATGACGCATTTGCCCTGCCCGACATTGAGGCCGAAATAGTTGCCGACAGTCAATCCATGGCCGAATCCGGGTATGTTGATGTGCCGGTCAGGCGACTTGGATTGCGTTTTTGTGAACTCAGTGACGGGCAACAGGACAAACTGCGCTACTTTATCCTGCACAACACCACCAGCGCTGCCTGAATCCCCGTTACATTTTTCGTCTTGTCTTCATTTTTGAAATTCCATTTTGTCTTTCCCTCGTCAATAAATGGTTCAACGACCATGTTGGAGAATTATTTCAGCCTTGGCCAACTGGTGCTGGTGAAGAAAAAAACCGACCATGGCCCCGGATGAGTCCGGACCGACCGGCAACTTTTCAGTATCCAATGCCCAGACCGTAACCACGTAGTGGTGTGGTGTATCTCCTGTCGGCGGACAGGGTCCGCCATATCCGGGTTTGCCGAAATCGGTCCGGGTCTGGAGGCTGGGGCCTGGAAGGAGTTTCCTGTCGGGATTGCCGCTGTCCGGAGCCAGGGAATGAGTCGTTGCCGGGATATTGACAACCAGCCAGTGGTACCAGCCGCTTCCCGTTGGGGCATCCGGATCATAGATCGTTACCGCAAAGCTTCTGGTTCGGGCCGGTTCTCCGCTCCAGTGAAGCTCCGGCGAGATGTTCCCGCCCTTGCAGCCGAAACCATTCAATACCTGTTCCTGATTAAAACCACTGCCGGGCACCAGTTGTGGACTGGTGAGGAGAAAAGTCCCTGCGTATCCTTGCTGCGCAAAGATAGAAGCCAGGGAACAGATGATGCCGACCAGTGTTGTTT
>JALVAI010000274.1 GCA_027011235.1 Desulfobulbaceae bacterium | reverse complement strand
GAGTATTTAATAGGATTTTGAAGATATGTTGAGATATGAAGAGAAATATGGTTGTGGAAATATTGTTGATAATTTGTAAGTTTTTCACCTAACAGTTTGAAATAAAAAGAAATATTTAGTTTGCCAATGAATACTGCGCATTTAGGCCCTGTTGAGGGCGATCAGGTCTCCTAAATCCTCTTGCCTGCAGAAAGGCGTATTTTGTTTCCCTGCTCCGGGATTTTTTTTGCAAATCAGGCTAAACCGCTTTTGACCATTGCCGCCTTTTTGACTACCAGTAGCACCATCATTGTGGCGGGTTCTTTCCTTTATCAAAATCGGCTTTATCTGAAGGTAGAGAAATCTGAAGATAGAGAAACCGGAGAATAGAAAACAGCCCACAAAGTTTTGTCGTTCAGAACCACTTTCATCACTTGAGGGTGGCCTGGAGTCTACACTTATCTGTTGTGGCCGGGATGGGGTAAATATGGTCCGGCCTGCCGCTATATCGAGAGTTAAAAGGGGGAAGTGAGCAGTATGTTGTGGAATACGATCAAAACGTCATTGCAAAAGGAGCTTCCGGAAAATGAATTTGGCCTCTGGATTGAACCGCTTGCCTGCGAAAGGGAAAATGAGCAGGAATTGCGGATTACCGCCCCGGACCGTTTTTTCCGTTCCTGGATTGAAGAACGTTATCTTGACCGTATCCGAACCGTGGCCGATGAGGTTGCCGGCGGTCCGCTTGCCGTTTCTCTCGAGGTTGCCGACCAGACCGAGGCCGCATCCGTCAAGGAGAAGTCCGGTCAGCTCCGTCTGCCCGGAACAACGCTTCCCAAGCGCCGCATCCGTTCCCTGCATCCGGCCTACACCTTCGATCATTTCATGGTCGGCGAGAGCAATGTCCTTGCCCGCGCTGCCTGTGACGCCCTGGCCAAGAATGATTTTTCCTATGGCAACTGTCTGTTTATGAACAGCGGCACCGGGCTTGGCAAGAGCCATCTGACCCAGGCGGTTGTCCACCAGGTCTTTGATACCGCTCCCGCAACCCGGCTCCACTATTTGACGGCCCAGCAGTTTTCCGCGGAAATGGTGAAAAACATCCGGGCAAAGTCGATGGAGAAGTTCAGCCGCAAATACATCCGGGAATGCGATCTGCTCCTTGTTGAAGATATTCATACCCTGGCCGGAAAGAATAAAACCCAGGAAGAGCTGAACACGGTCCTTGATTACCTGATCAAGTCGGGCCGCCGGGTCATCCTGACATCCGCGGTTGCACCATGCAGGTTAAAGGATCTGGACGAGGACTTCCGCTCGCGCATGACCTCTGGCCTTGTTGCCGGGATCAAGCCGCCCGAATATGAAACCAGGTGCAGGATTATCCGGCACAAGGCAGGTACCCACAAGCTGGAACTTGGAGATGAGCTGGTCGATTATCTTGCCCGCAACCTGAAGGGCGATGTCCGGCGCATGGAAAGCGCTCTGATCGGTATCAAGGCAAAATCATGCCTGCAGCATACGCCCCCGGACATCTCTCTTGTCCGGGAGGTGGTAAGCGGTCTTGTCGGGGCCCCGGTGCAGGTGGACGGCAAGATGATTCGGGACCTGGTCGGCTGCCAGTATAATGTATCTGTCGAGGACCTGAAGTCCCGGTCCCGGAAACGGTCTGTTTCCTTTCCCCGGCAGGTGGCAATGTATCTGACCCGTAAATACACCGACCACTCGCTGGCCGATATCGGGGCCCTCTATAACCGCGACCACTCCACGGTCCTGCATGCCGTCAAGGTCATCACCCGTGACCGTTCAAGAAAGAACTCCATTCGCGAGCAGATCGACATCCTCAGCCGCAAGCTGAAGAAAGGTTAAGCCCCGGTCCCGTCAGAAAAAGCCGGGGGGCTGGCGGCTGTCTGTGCCGGGTTGTCTTCAAGGCGGTCTTCAGTGCATTACTCCTGAATTCCTGTCATAAAAACAGGTAAGTGTAGACTTCGAGAAATTTTTACGTTAAAAAAAGTTATTATATCAGCATGTTACCTGGTTATCTTTCTCATGCAACATAATTATTGCACGTGTTGTAGGAGCGGATTTATCCGCGAACAGCTTACCAAATTACCAGGATAACCATGAAAATTTCGCGGCTGAAGCCGCTCCCACGGCCTTGGGTTGTGGGCAAAGCCCGCCTTAGAAATAGACACCCTTGACCTCCTGCTCCTTCTCTTGTTCCAGTTCCCTGGTCAGGAT
>JALVAI010000273.1 GCA_027011235.1 Desulfobulbaceae bacterium | reverse complement strand
CGATCATCGCTATCCTTGCCTCGGGCTGCATTGGCCTTATCCTCTACAGATCGGTTGTCCGTGAAGATACCTCCCCGCCGTCTGCGGCAGAAATACCAAAAACAACCTGGAAAACATTGCAACCGGCCCTCTTTCTTGCGTTTGCCGCCGTTACCTGTCTCGGGCTGCTGTTTTTCATCCGCCGTGATCTTTTTTCCCTTTCGGTCCTGATGATGAAGATTGATTTCTTTGCCTTTGGCGGCGGCTACGCCTCGGTACCGCTCCTCTTCCACGAAATCGTCGAGGTGCATCATTGGATGAGCAACCAGGCCCTGATGGACGGCATTGCCCTGGGCCAGGTCACCCCCGGCCCCATCGTCATCACCGCCACCTTTGCCGGTTACCTGCTGGCACAAATCCCCGGCGCTCTTGTCGGCACCGTTTCCATCTTTACCCCCTCTCTCTTTTTGCTCCTGCTTGTTGTCCCCTACTTTGACCGCATGCAACACAACATATCCCTGCAACGCGCATTGCGTGGCGTCCTGGTCTCCTTTGTCGGCCTGCTGCTGGCCGTCACCATCCGCTTCGGATTCGCCGTCCACTGGACACCGCTCTCTGCCCTGATCGCAGTCTGCGCCCTTGCTGCCCTCCTCAAAAAAGTCAATATCCTCTATGTGGTGCTGATAGGCGCTGTTATCTCGGCCCTGTTGTTATAAAACCATCTCCCCGGACACAATTATCCGGCGGCAAGATGCTGCAGTAAAATTTTGCCGCCGATACCGATAAGGATCAGGCCCCCGAGGACCTCGACCCGGCTGCCCCAGATGGAACCGATGCGATTGCCGAGCAGCACCCCGGCAACGGAAAAAAACAGGGCGACCAGACCGATGACCAGGGCAGGCATCCAGATGGTAACCCCGATCATGGCAAGGCTCAGCCCCACTGCCAGGGCGTCAATCGAGGTGGCGATGGCAAGAGCCACCAGAGTAAGGCCGCGGCTGGGATCGGTGGCAGGTTTGTCCGGCCGGTCATCGGCAACAGCTTCATGGATCATGCGAAGGCCCAGGAACAAAAGCAGGCTGAAGGCTATCCAGGAATTCCAGGAAAGAATGTATTGCTGAACACTTCTGCCGGCCAGCCAGCCGATGATCGGCATCATCCCCTGGAAGAGTCCGAAATGAAATCCCAGACGAAAGCAGTGGCGCCAGGTCACAGGACAAAGCACGGCCCCGGCGGCAAGGGAAACGGCAAAGGCATCCATGGCCAGGGCCACGGCAATGGCAAGCAAAGAGATCAGGTCCATGGAAACTACTGAATTTTAATTCTTCCCACCGGTCCTGTCATCACGTTCGCCTGCATAAAGCTCAAGAAAATTCGGCAAGTACCCTGGTCAACTGCTCAATGAGCTGATCTATCTCGTCCCGGCTGACGGTCAACGGAGGAATAAACCTGAGCACCCGCATTCCGGCAAAGTTAATCAACACACCCCGTTCAAAGAGCCTGGCCACGATGTCAGCCCCCAGCTCCCGGCCTTTTTCCGTCAGCACCAACCCTATCAGCATGCCCCGGCCACGAACGCCGGTTGCCAACTGTGGAAATTCTGTCGCCAATTCTTCGAGACGATGGATAAAATAGCGGCTCTGCTCAACAACTTTGTCAAAAAATCCTGGCGCCAGCATGGTTTCCAGCACCGCAACCGCTGCCGCTGCCGCCACCGGATTGCCGCCGAATGTGGAGGCGTGGGTTCCTACCCCAAAAGATGCAGCAATCTCGTCGGTGGTCAGCATGGCGCCGATGGGCAGACCATTGCCCAGGGCCTTGGCCGCCGTCATGATATCTGGAACAACACCAAGCTGCTCATAGGCAAACAGACTGCCGGTCCGTCCCATGCCGGTCTGCACCTCGTCAAAGATGAGCAGCAGCCCCCATTCATCGCACATGGCGCGAATGGCCTGTAGATATTCCCTGTCCAGGGGCCGGACCCCTGATTCACCCTGTACCGGCTCACAGAGGATGGCGCAGGTCTTTTCATTGATCAGCTGTTCCACCTCCGCCGGGTCCCCGAAACGGGCATGGACAAAACCCTTGGGCAGCGGTTCAAACCCCTGGTGAAACTTGGGCTGGCCGGTGGCGGCAACCGTGGCCAGGGTGCGGCCATGAAAGGAACCGGACAGCGAGATAATCTCATAGCGTCCGGCTCCGCTGTGGATCCTGGCCAGCTTGATGGCCGCCTCATT
>JALVAI010000272.1 GCA_027011235.1 Desulfobulbaceae bacterium | reverse complement strand
AAATCTAGGTTTCTTTCGCCTGCAGCCTTCGGAACCGGCCAAATTGGTGCTGGTTCTTGTCCTGGCCTCCTGTTATTCGAAAAAAGAGGTGGAGGGCGGATATCGACTGCGGGACCTGATCATGCCGGGCGTATTGACGGCCATTCCCTTTGTCCTGATTCTTATTCAGCCGGACCTGGGCACGGCCCTGATGCTCGGGATTCTGTTTATATCCATGACCGTTTTTGTCAAGTTGCGCTGGTCGACGGTTGGTATTCTTGGCGCCTTGGCGGCGGCAGGCGGTTTTGTCGGCTGGAAGTTTCTTCTCAAGGACTACCAGCGGCGGCGCATTGAAACCTTTCTCAATCCGGAAGGCGACCCGATGAACCATGGCTATCAGATTATGCAGTCCAAAATTGCCGTTGGTTCGGGCCGGATTTTTGGCAAAGGTTTCATGGAAGGGACCCAGGGGCACCTCCATTTTCTCCCCGAGCGGCACACGGATTTTGCCTTTTCCGTCTGGGGTGAGGAGTGGGGCTTTGCCGGCGCGCTCTTTTTCCTGAGCTGTTATTTCTTCCTCCTGCTCTGGGGTATAAATATCGCCATGACGGCCCGGGACAAGTTTGGTGTGCTTCTGGCCTTTGGCCTGGTGATGTTGATCTTCTGGCAGGCGGTGATCAACCTGTTCATGATCATGGGGTTTCTGCCGGTTGTCGGCATTCCCCTGCCCCTGTTTTCCTATGGCGGATCATCGCTTTTAACCACCCTGTTGGCCGTCGGTATCCTTATGAATATCAGGATGCGCCGTTTTCAGAACCAGCAGTGAGCGGTTGTAAAAAAGGATATATCACTTGATGCGGTTTTTTCTCACTTTTTGGCCCAGGTCTGTTGTATACTGAAATCAGAAGTGCATAACGGTTGAGCTGTATTTTTTCCGGTTAATTTCCGATGAAAATTTTACATTCAAGTGATCCGGAATTAAAAGGAGTGTTTAACTTTTCCCTGGCCTTTGCCGGTGCGGTGAAAAACTATACCCTCTATCCGGCGGAGCATGCGATTGCCAAAAAGCACTTGCTAAATTTCAGCCGTCATCTGACCAGATTTCTAGCCGACTATGACAGCCTGCGGCTGGATGTCGAAAAAAACAGCCTGCGTTATGGCGGGGAAATCGTCTATCAGGGTACTGCCGAAGAAAGTGACGTTGCCTATCTCCTTGGCCGGGACGGCGTGCAATATCTGGAGTTTAAAAAGGGGATCGAACTCTGGGAGATGCAGAGCCTCCTCAAGCTGATCAATGATCACAGGATGGTGGACGAGGAAAATGACGGTGATATCGTTACCGCTCTTTGGGAACAGGACTACCCGCATATCGGTTATAAGGCCATAGATATTCTCTCTCTTGACGCTCCGGCCATCAATTTTTCCGGCTTCAAGGTGGCACCGCCGCCGATGGCCAATGAGCAGGCACCGACCGATTTTGTCGATGATGCGGGTTTCGAAGAAAGCGGGGACCTCTTTGATGAAGGTATCGATGAGGATTTTCCAGACGATGAGGCCCCTTCCGTTGTTTTGGCCATAACCGCCAAGGGGAACGATCTGTGGGAGTTGTCGCCCCTGGAGCGGTATGAGCTGGAAAAGATGGTTGCGGAAGAGGAACAGCTCGACAATACGGACAATGTTATCGATATCCTGTTGATAATTCTTGTTCTTCAAAATGACCGGCAGGATTTTACCGCTACCCTTGATTTTCTGCAGGACCGGTTTCTGCACGCGTTGACAAACCAACGGTTTGACGCGGCCCTGAAGGTGCTCAATAACATGTTGCGGATGCGTGACTCGTTTCACAGAAAGAAACAATGGGCCCGGCCGCTTTTTGATGATTTTCTGGAAACAGTCTCCCGGCCGGAAAGCCTGCGCGGTCCCAGACGTCTTTTGCTGGATCCTGAAACACGGGCCTATTCCCAGCAAATAGAATATCTCTGGCGGGTTCTCTGCCTGCTTTCACCCACCGTTCTTTTTACCCTGGGGCCGTTGTTGCCCGATATCCCGTCTGCCAAAATGCGGCAGGCCCTTGGCAGTGTTATTATTCACCATGCCCGGCGGGCCCCGGAAATCCTTGCCAGGGCCCTGCCAAAATTTGATGAGGAATTATGTCTGCGGCTTTTGCCCATTGTCAGGGACATGGAACCAGCGATCGGGAACAGGGTTTTTCTCGCTATGGCCCTGCACGATTCCAAAGGCATCCGCACCAGAGCTTTTGACATCCTTGAGCAGCGCCATCAGCTTGATCCTCTGGTCCTTTTTCCCCTGATCAATGATCCTGATCCCAATGTCCGCGGAAAAATTCTTGCTTTGCTGTCAAGGCAAAGAAATGAGCAGTATGAACAACAACTGCTCACCTATCTGCAGAACGGCGGCAATAGAATAGCTGATAAGGAACACCTGCTTGCCTGTTACAAGGCGCTTGGCTGTTGCGGTTCCAAACAGTCCGTTCCGGTCTTGAAGAAGATCCTCACCGGCGGAAAACTGGGAAAGATGTTCAGTCGTGACGCCATGTACCATAAACAGGGCGCGGCAATTGCCCTGCATGGGTTGGGAATTGCGGAGGCCGATCAGATCCTCAGGGAAGGAGCGGGTGGTATTCTGCCGGATGTCCGGCTCGCCTGCAAAAAAGCAATGGGACAATAACGGGATGGGACGAGACGGATCGGGCTTAAATGGTATGGCCGGGGATAATCGTATGCTGGGGCAGCAATTTATTCAGGTGCTGAATAACCTGCTCAGTACGGCCAGTATCCATCAGGATAACAACACATTGCTTGTCCGGTGCGTTGACAGCTTCCTCGAGGTAACGGGGCGGCTTCTTGCCGAGGATGATGAGATAACGCTTCTTGTGGCCGTGGGCGGCTTTTATCTGCAGCAGGAAAAGATCATTTTCAAGCGTAATGCGGCAGGACTTGTCCGCAAGATGTTGACGTTTTTTGAAGATCGCCAACTGGACGGCCTGAAAATTTATCAGAACGTTACCTATGCCTCCCTTAAGGAGATCACAACCTTTGCCCGGATTTTGAATAAATGCGGCCGTCAGGAAAATCCGTTTCACTGGTTGTCAACGGAAATGGCCGGTGACCGCTTTCCCTGGGTGGATGTTATCGATCCTTCCCAGACCGAATCGCTGGAGTCTTTTTTTGCCGATGCCGTCACTTCCTCAACAGCTGCTCCTTCGCCTTCCTCTTCCGACAGGTCCGGGCAGACGGCCGTTGAACCCGTTGTTCGCAGGAAAAAAGAACCAGAAACCGACAGGGGGACAAAGCGCATCCTGCGTTCTCCGTCGGAGCAGGGGAACAGGGGCGAAAAAAAACGATCAACCCAGAAGGGCAGGCGGAAAAACAGGCGGGAGATAGCGCAAAAAAAGGCCATGCGCACCTATGGTTATGCCATGAGTTCCCTGCAGACCCTGTCGCAGAAACTTTCGGCCGGCCGGTATGCCGGTATCGGCAAGGCGGTACACATGGTGCAGAACATGGTTGATCTTATCATGGATGATGACAATATCCTTCTTGGGCTGAGTACCATCCGTGATTATGATGATTATACCTTCACCCATTCCGTCAACGTGGCCATTCTTTCCGTCTGTCTCGGTAACAGAATCGGCCTTTCCCGTACCCTGCTGGGCCGGTTGGGACTGAGCGGGCTGTTTCATGACCTCGGCAAGATAGATGTTCCAATCAAAATATTAAACAAACCGGGCAGGCTCGAGGATGATGAGCTTGCCGAGTTACAGAAACATTCTCTCAACAGTGTCCGTCGAATTATCCGCTTGCGGGCATCGTACGATAAAAAGGCGGAAATCCTGCTGCCGCCCTTTGAACATCACCTCAAGTACGATCTTTCCGGTTACCCGAAAACGCCGCGCAACAGGCCGCTTACATTGCTTGGGCGTATCGTGGCCATTGCCGATGTCTATGACGCCATCACCTCCCAACGCATTTACCGGTCCAGTTTTTTAAGCCCTGATCAGGCGCTTGGCCTCATGTTCAAAGGGTCAGGGACGGATTTTGATCCCATCCTGCTCAAGGTCTTTATCAATATGCTGGGCGTGTATCCACTCGGGACAATACTGAAATTTGACAATGGCGAGATGGGGATGGTAACGACGCCTCCGGACAAGGAAAAGGGTTCGTCCGAACTCTGGGTTCTGCTGCTGCAGGATAATGGCGATTCCACCTATACCAAGCGCTATCTGATGAGTCTTGGCAGTTGGGACAGGGAACGGGGCGGCTTTAACCGTCCGATCCTGGAAAGCTGTCATCCCTCAGAACTCGGCATCCAGCCGGCTGAACTGATCTTTTGATGGTCGCCTGTCCACCTCTTCCCGCCCTCATCTCTACTTGAACCATCCCTGTTTTGTGTGCAAAACAGGTAGACGAAGACCGGTCAGGGGGCCTGCTTCGGCGTTTGGGATCCGGCCTGTGATTTCGTCTGCGGTCCGGGGCTGGAATCGGGCAGGGGCTGGACCGCCTTTTTTGTCGTCCCGGTTGCAACCAGCTCTTTTCGCTGCCGATTGAGCAGCGGTTTTACCTGCCATTTACCAGTCTTGAAAACATAGGGCAGGTCGGACCGCTTCAGGGCATAATATGCTTTGTCTTTTATGGAACCGAAACGATAGTCAATGGTTGTTTTGTTCCGCAGTCTTACCCGGCAATGGATAACCGGTTTTTTCAGGCCATATTCAGGCAATTCCTCAGTGCCGAGAACAGAATCCACCCGCAGGCCGGTTAGGGCATGGACAATGGTGTTCGCCTTTTTCGCGTCGGTTTTTTGGTTTGATTGGTTCGTGGATATATCATTCTCTCCATTTGCGGCCCTGCCTGGTTGTTCCTGCGCTCCGGGATCGGCAAGGGTCCATTTGCCGTTTTTGTGGATGAGATGAATGTCGTTGAGGGTGATGGCTGCGATTTTGTCTTCGTCAAGGGTGGCGATATCTTTATCCAGCCAATCGTCCGGGGTGTCATTGACATCCATGGTGGAAAAGGTGACAGCCATGATCTCGGGCCGAGACGGCAGCCGCACATGGACCTTGCGAAAGGAGGGCGATGTGCCGACATAGAGTTCGGCCACTGGAGTATCTCCCTTTTTCAGGATAATGTGACGCTCGAATTGATCGGCAGCCACCTTGAATCGTGTGGCGGCCTCCGGAGTGGTGGCCACCGGCCAGCTTTTTTTCAGCCCGGCCAGTTTGGCAAGGAGCTCATCTACCCTGTCCCCATCAGCTGGCGCCTTGAAATATCCGGGCAGGAACCAGCGGGAATCCTTTTTCTTCAGAATTACTGTTTTTTTGTCCGGGCCAGTGATGGTGATGGCTGTAATGTGGTCGGTGGAAAAATCAAGTAACGGTTCATCGTCGACAAAGGCGTCCTGCGTCCGGCTGTGATTCCATAAATACCCGGCAAGACCCGTTTGGACAAGCAGGAGAACAGCCAGCAAGGCGAGTGTTTTTTTCATGCTTTTCGTCATGCCTTTATCCTCCCATTGGTGAGAATATGGTGGTAATAGGTACGGGACCTGTTGTGGGCCGCGACACGCAGCAGCCAGATCAGCAACAGGCCGGCCCCGGCCAGGCCATAGTTGAGGTATTCCCAGAACATCTGTTCCTTACGGCTGAGCGGCAGCAGGGTGCGCGCAAACTGGCTTCTGCCTCGAATGGCGAGCAGGCCCCGGTCTTCCAGCGACCAGTCAACCACGTTGGTCATCAGTTGCACCGGTGCCTGGTAGCCGGTATGGAGCACGCTTGACAGCAGGCCGATTGCGGTGTCGGTCAAAAAGGTATTGGAGGAAAAGAGAAAAATTCTGGCCGATTCCGGTGAATGGGCAATGACCCTACCAATGGTGATTTTTTCATCTTTCTTGGCCTTGGTCTTGTCCTTATCTGTCTTCCCTTTTGTATCCTTTTTTTCCTTGTCCTTCTCTGCTGCTGACAAAAGTGGTGAAGGCTTGCCGGCAAACCAGGAGTTAAAGGTCCCCTCAGCCAGCAGGCCCACGGTTTTGGGCCCGAGGTCATCGCCGACTTTGAAGCCAGCCGGGCCATATTTTTCAAAATCAGGCTGTATGTTCAATGACTCGGAAGTCCATGATCTCGGTGAGCTGTGCAGCAACTCCACCACATGCCGATGGTTATTTTTGGCGGAATTAACAACAATCGGCGAGGCCCAGCTCAGCGACAGCTGGCGAATACCTGCGAGCAGGCCTTCGGTATCGATCATGCCGGATGGCCTGATGTCAAGGAAATAGGGATAGTTGATCAGACGGGTTTCCCGCACCCTGAACATCCCGACCTGCCGCTCCACCGGTATGGGAAAGGCGGAATTCTGCTCGTCAAGCACCATGGTTTTTTTCATGGTGATGCCCATGTGCGCCAGCCAATCGTCAAGGCCGGTCACATATTTTTCAGCACGCAGTTGTCCCTGCAGGTTGACATCAAAGGGAGCGGCGGCAATGGCCACCGATCCTCCCTGCATCAGGAACTGGTCTACGGCAAAAAGCTGTTTTTTATCGAGATTTTTTGGCGCTACCAGCAGGAGAAAGTCTGCCTCCTCAGGGACGCGGCCCTTTTTCAGGTCGGTATCCACAATTGAATATTCCTGGCCAAGGACCTTTCGCAGAAGCCGGAAACTCTTGCCGCTGCCAGGTATGCCGTATTGGGGCATGGGCGGCGTGGATGGAGGAGTGTACAGGGCAACTGTTTTCAGAAAGCCGCGGGAAAAACGCTTAAGACCATCCTTAAGCGTCCGGACAAGTCCGTCTTCGGTGAGATCCTCGGGCAGGGGAACCTGGAGTATCCGGCCGTTATTTTCCATGGTGATATAAAAATAAAAGGTGCGCGGATCAAGCAGGCTCAGGGCCATGGGCTGGAAGCCGAATTTTTTTCTGATCTCTGCCGCTGTTTTGCCGCCGTCCGCCTCCGGGTCCACGAACCGGATATTCACCCGGCCGCCGGATGAACTGTTTAACCGTTTTGCGGCAGAGGTGAGGTCTTTTTTCAGGGCAGTCAACGGTTGTGGCAGCTTGTCATCCGGAGAACAGTAGGCCGTGATTTCGACCTTGCCCCTGATACCGGCAAACAGGTTGCCTGAGCCCTGGTAGGCGTACAGTGTTTTCTTGATGGCCCGGGTGATGTCATATTCCGGGTTGCGCAGTTCCACCTCAAGATCATTTTCCCCCCTGGCCTTGACCTCGATCAGGTCGCGGAATCCAAGGGTTTGGAACTGGTCGCCGTATTTAATGAGGATATTGAAGTAGGAGTTGGTGACCGATGACTGGTATTTTGAGTTTGTTTCAAAGGGAACCGGCCTGATGCCGTACTTTTGTCCGGCCTCCTGTTCAAGGTCCGGGTGTTCCGCCGGGTCGATGAATTCCACCCGTACCTTGCCGTTACCGGCAATCCGATATTCCTTGAGCAGGTCCCGTATCCTCGGCACCAGCGGTGCCAGCAGGGGATGGGTCTGGGCGGAAAAATATCCCCGGATGAGCAGGGGTTCTTTGAGCTGGTGCAGGTAATTTCTGGTGGCCTGGGAAATAGAGTATATCCTGTTGCGGGTGGTGTCATAGCGCAGCCAGGTGATGGGGGCGAGCCAGAAATTGGCGGCCAGGAAGTTGGCGACCACAAGCAGGATCAGCAGGTTCCAGACGCGATGATTTTTCTTTGTTCTGTTGCCCGCCCAGCGCAGCCGTTCCAGCCCGTAGACATTAAGGGCCAGAAAGGAGGCGCAGATGGAAAAATAGAAATAGAGGTCACGTAGATCAATGACCCCCCGGGTGATCGAGTCAAAACGGGAACCGGAACCGAGCAGCCGCAGGATTTCCGCCGCTCGGTTGCCGACCAGGGAGGTCAAGACCTGGGAACCTGGCAGGTAAAAAAGGGCACAGGCCAGGACAGTGCCGATCAGACTGATGATCT
>JALVAI010000271.1 GCA_027011235.1 Desulfobulbaceae bacterium | reverse complement strand
TGTACATGGAGTCAAGCAGGCCGGCCTTCATGGCCGGGTAGACCTCGGAAAAGGGCATCTTGCGGGCGGCAATGCCGGTGGCCTTGCCAAAGGCCAGGCCAGTGCCGTCATAGACACGCATTTTAAGTCCCTTGAGATCGGCAACGGATTTGATCGGCCGTTGGGTGTAAATGCCGGAAAACGGCCATACCGAGGTGTAGAGGGTAAACTGGTTGAATTTTTTCAGTTCCCTGGCATAGGTGGGTTTGGCCAGTTCATAGAGAAGGCGCTGTTCCTTGGCATTGGTGGAAATAAAGGGCTGGGCGGTCAGGGCCAGGATAGGGGCATCACCCTCCACCATGCCGGTGGGAATCTCGGCAATGACCAACTGGCCTTCGGCAACGGCCCGCAGCAGCTCCGGCCCTTTAAAGCCAAGGGAAGCGCCGGGATGGAGGACAATCTCGAGTTCGCCGCCGGTGGCCTTTTTCACCCGTTCGGCAAAACGTTTGGCGCCCTGGGAATGGAAATTCCCGGCCGGATAGTTAAGATGCATATCCCATCGTGTTTTGGCAATGGCCTCGGATGAAAAAGCCAGGGCAAACAGCAGACTGATTGCATAAATGGTCCATCGCTTCATAAATAGCCTCCTTGTCGTCTTAAGTGAACGATCTGCCACAACATTTCTCCTTGGAGTTTATGGCCGCGCCTTTAGTGAGCCGGCAGCCGCTAAAAACATGAATTGGGCTAATCTTGTTTCAAAAAACCTATAAACTACACACCGTTTCCTCTGATAAGTCAATGGTATTTTTCAGTCCCCTGCATCAATTTTTCTGGTGCAGTCCAATGATACCAGGTATGGTAATTGGGTGAATATGCAGGACAAGGCTGATGAAATAATTGGCATCAATTAGGTTTTTTCCTGACTCACAGCTTCAACGTCCATCGGCAAACGCCAATCAATGCAAATCACCCCGCGGCATGATGATACCGGCCGGCCCCGCTGTATCGACTGCCTGGCAATCCTGGAATCCAAGGGTAAAGGGATGAGATATGTTTCCGCTCTATGATGAAAACGCCACAACCCGGCAACCGATAGCAACCGTTGCCATCATTGTCATTTGTGTTGCGGCCTGGATCTTCTTGCAGGGACTGGGCAGCCAGCAGACGCTGGCCCGGTCATTATGTGCCTTTGGCTTGATTCCGGGAAAGTTACTTGGCCTGTTGCCGCCGGCAACCCATGTCCGGGTCGGTCGGGATATGTATTGTATTATCCAGGAACAACGCGGAGTGTATACACTGCTGACCCACATGTTCCTGCACGGCGGCTGGTTTCACCTGATCGGCAACATGTGGTTTCTCTGGGTGTTTGGTGACAATGTGGAGGACGCCCTGGGGCCTGGACGATTTATTCTCTTTTATCTTCTCTGCGGACTGGCCGCGGCCGGTGCGCAAATCATGACCAACCCGACAAGCGCCTTACCCATGGTGGGGGCCTCGGGAGCCATCGGGGGGATTATGGGCGCCTATGGTCGTCTCTATCCCCATGCCCGCGTCCAGACCTTACTCTTTCTTGGCTTTTTTATCACAACGGTGTCCCTGCCCGCCATCGCCATGCTTGGCTACTGGTTTGTCATTCAGCTTGTTGCCGGCATTCCCAGCCTCTCGGCCACAGGCGGCGGAGTTGCCTTCTGGGCCCATATTGGTGGTTTTCTCTGCGGGTATCTTCTGGTACCCATGGTGCGTAATCCGGCATATGAATAGTGCCGGGCAGGGAGTTCAGATATTATTGAGGATCTTGGCCCCGTATAGCTCCGATAAAAACCTATAATCTTCCGATTTGGGGTTGATATACTCGATGCCGACCTTCTCGGAACGGGTCCAGCGTACGACGGCACGGGTGGTGAATTTTCGTTGTCCCAGCATGGTCCCTATAAGGATCGAATCATTTTTTCTGAGATCATGGGCCTTCATTGTCAAACCCATGCCCTTCTGGTTGATATCAAGAAGCAATCCCTCTTGCACACCCTTTCCCTGACCCGCCTTTACCTGCACGGCTATGGTACCGGTATCCAGCATGAACAATTCCAGCAGATCGCGGCACGGCAGGCGAATCTCGGCCCTGTTATCTCTTTGTTGACTCACGTTGTCCTTTTCCAACTGCAATCCCAGGGAAGGGATATCGTTCCAGCTCGGTTTTTTCTCCATGAGAATATTTCCTCCTGCTGGTTGAATAGATCACTTTGGCAATGGTCATGCAGCGGGCCGTTGCCTGCCTATTCCTGTTCGTGTGGGATATCATGTGTCTTTATAATAGGGCATAAACGATCGGTTGTCATCCTGAAAGACAGGTGTGCCGATTGCTAAAGCATGTCGCGCTATTTGTGATGAAACCGGATTCACCAGGAATTGACCGATACTGCATAGGCCATGATAAAAAAAGGGTCACAGAATAATCCGTGACCCTTTCCCAACCACAGTGTGCGGGAAAACGGTCCCGCAGGTTGTCCTGTTTATTTTTTCTTCTTTTTGTTCTTTTTTTTATCCTTCTTTTTCTTGTCTTTTTTCTTGCAGTTCTTTTTTACGTCTTTGGCCTTACATGCCTTTTTCTTACATTCTTTTTTCTTGTTCTTTTTTTTGTCCTTTTTTTTACTCATGCCGTTTCTCCCAGAGTAAAGGATTCATGGGTGAAACCGGTAATTACACCGATTCCGTTGGAAAAATCTGGACTGTTTACGGGTTCATCATTGATTCTGTCTCAGTATGGAGAATGAAAACCCTTATCTGTCACCATGAACAAAAAATAACCCTCTGTCAACACTGAAGATGGTTGCACTGGTAAATAGAGAAGAAGAAATGAAATTCGGTTACCTTTAATTCTGCTTAGTGAAGGTGCTTTGATTCTCCTTGAAAAGGCATCCTTGCTGTGGAACTATGAATAACAGGAAGAGGATATGGACAATCAGACATGGCTGGAGCGGATTTTACCGCCCCATCCGCAGCGAGAGATGTCAATAGTCCATAACGATGCGGATTCAAGGGATATTTTCATATGGTCACCTTGAAAAATTGTGGCCTGATCTCTGCGTCACAAAAAAAATGAAAAATGCTTGCATATGTTTAATGTGCTGTGCTTTTTAATTTTCCTGTTCCTCGGAGTCTACGCGTACCTGACCTCGAACGAAAATTCTAATTTTTCAAGGCACCCATATATGCAACTGTGGCGGGACGTTCTCCGCTTTGACATCAAATTATTATCCAGGGAGGTTGTGCATGCAGGAAATTAAGACCGTATTGACGCCCATTGATTTTTCCGATAATGCCGCCAAAATCACCAGATCAGCGGCCTACGTGGCCGGAACCTTTAACGCCGCTCTTCATTTTGTTTTTGTGGTGCAGAATTTCGAGGATTACAGCGGCTTTTTTGTGCCGCCGGTTAGTATGCCGAATCTGGAAGAAAAGATTTTTGAATCTGCCCAGCAGCGGATGGATGGTTTCCTGGAGGAGAATAAAAAGGTCCTGGATGGTTATGGGGTAACCGGGGTGACAAGCAAGGTGCTTGCCGGTGATGTCGGGGAGGAAATCCTTGCCTATGCCGAAGAAATCGGCTGTAATCTGATAATCATGGGCACCCATGGCTACAAGGGATTGGAGCGGATAATGTTTGGATCGGTTGCGGACCAGGTAGTAAAAACAGCCTGCTGCCCGGTGTTGACCATCAACCCTTATCGTGAGGAATGCGAAGGGGCAGGTAAGAAGTGACCTCAAAGGCATCGAAGCGGGCCATCTTTGTCTCAGACCGGGAAAATGAATGACTACCATCTGCAGACCATCCATACCCGGGAATCTGTTCGATCCGGCAGGTGTCTTGACTGGCACCGCCAGCCCGAGGTGTTTAAATACTATCCGCCGGAGTTTGAAACAGTTTCCCTGGATGGTTGTCCACAGATTCGAGATTTTCTTTACCTCTCCTGTGGAATAACCGCTGCAAAGGTGTACCCGGGCGGCAGATATTTTCTGCGGGCCAATCCCTCCGCCGGTGCCCTTTATCCCTGCGAACTCTATGTCCAGAGCCGAAACGAGCCAGGGCTTGCCGATGGTATATATCATGTTGAACCATTGACCCGACGGCTGCGTCTTCTCCATGTTCCGGAGTCTGGGGAGGGACTTGAAGGATACCTGCGCCAGCATGATATGGTTGACGGCCTTGTTGTCCTGGTGACGGCCATCTATTACCGCTCAAGCTGGAAGTATGGGCAGCGGGCGCTTCGTTACTGCCTGCTTGACGGTGGCCACATCCTGGGAGCCATGGAGGCGGCTGGTTTCTGCACGGATCGTTCCTGCTTCTGGGTAACCCGTTTTGACCGGAAAGAAGTGCAACGGGATTTTGGTTTTTCCACCAGGGAGCTGCCCCTGGCCATGGGGATCAGCGGCAGGAGGTGTTCAGATCAAATACGCCGCCCGAGGATGGAACTGGAGTACGTTGACGGCAGCGGATTTTTTTGTCGGGATTCAGTCATTGAGCAGGCCTTTACGCGGGCATCTTTCCCTGCCACCTGTCAAAGAGGACAGGATGCGGGAAGGCCGTATTCAGTTACAAAAACAGAATTGAAAACTGCCATCTTGGGGCGTCGTTCCATCCGCGGGTTTTCCGGTCGGCCTGTATCGTCAGCCCGGTACCGGGCCGTGCGTGACGTGATCGGGCGGAAAGTGGCCATTGACTGTGATGAAGAGATCCAGGTTTTTTCCGTTGTCCACCGGGTTGTCGGTTTGGAGCCCGGCCTGTATGTTGATGGCCATTGCCTGCGCAAAGGTAATTTTGCGGCCAGGGCAGAATGCCTCTGTCTGGAGCAACCCTTGGGAGGCGATGGCGCGGCCACCTTTTTTCTGGTTGGTGATTCGGAAAACTATCTGGCCCTGATGTTGAAGGCGGGCCTGCTCGGGCAACGGATATACCTGGCAAGTGGACTGCAAGGGCTGGGATGCAGTGGCATTGGCGCTTTTTATGACCTGGAGGTTGCTGATTTTCTGGAAACCGGGAGCCTGATTCTCTATGCCCTGGCCATTGGAATCTGAAATGGGTTTTGCCGGAGACAATTTTGACCGGGACTGAAGGCCGTGATCCTGGCTGTTTTTTTTGTTACGGAAAATCCGGGGTCGGCAAGACCGCTTTTTGCACAAAAGACATGGAACAACCTGATGATGACAAAGAGGGAGAGATGCCCTCTTTGTCATCCTGGACAGTCCTTGTCCATCAACGGGTCGTTGCCAGCAGTCTGTTTCTGAGAATAAAAACGGCAAAGTGGGCCAGTATGCCAATCTCGCCTGCATAATTACGGAGCCGGAACCGTATGACTGCAGGCAGGGAAGGTGGGGCACCTGCCAGGGCCGTTTGAAAGGCCATCTGCCCGGCAATCATCCGAAATTCTTCCAGGTTGTTTGGAGTTTGGCCGGTAAGGGATGCCAACAGACAGGGCATGGAACAGGCGGGCAGCTCGTGGCGTTGCCAGCCGCCGGGTAATTTCATGAAAAAGTGAATTCCCCGCCGTTGTACCCGGTTCCCCATAACCACGTTCTGGCTGATACCATCGGCCGGGATCTGGGGGCGTGAAAAGTCAATAATGGTGGCTGATTCAGGCATCCGTTCATGCAGTCTGCATGCCATGAAATCTATTCCTCTCGGAAGAAGATTGATGACCAGGTCCACGTCCTGCAATTGGTGGTCGGCTTCCGTCTCATCGGCCAGTTTTACATCTCCCTTCCTGGTATAACGGACATTGACCATCTTCAGATTATAGCCGTCCCTGCCGAGATGTTCTTCAAGTTGTTGCCCAAGTTCGCCGCCGCCAAGAATGGCGACTGATGCCTGCCATGGCCTTTTGTCGAGGCGTTCGCTCAGGTGACGGACAGCCTCCTGGATGCTGAATATATTACCATAGGTGCTGGCATAAAAGGGTGGTTCCATGGGCACGCCGTGCCGTTTTTCAAATATGGGTCCAAGTTGACCGGCAAGGCCAATGGTCTGCGCGCCGGTCAGCTTTTTGATCCACAGCAAGCGCCTTATAATATCGTGGACAACAGGGCGATTTTTTTTACGCATCAGTTCCAGGGCCTGGTCAGGGATTACAAGATAGAGCCCCACGGGCATCCATCCGTTCATGATCACGCCAACCGGTGTCGGACGTCCGGAGAAAAAACGCCTCAGCCGGGGAATATCCGGACAGAAATCAAGGCATTCGGAACGATCGGTCGGGTAAATGAGAAAGATGGTTTTAAAGATGCCGAACCTGCCGACAAACCATAATAGCAGCCAGGTGGGCCATCGCAGGACAAGGGCGTACAGCAGAAAGGTTAATTGGCGTAGACAGCGTTTCATTTGGTTCCTCCTTCGTCGAGTTTTCCACTGGTACCATCCATAGCCTTGTGGAGTTTGGGACAGGGCCTCCTGCTTATTACTATTCCTGTTAAAAGAATAATCATTCCCATCCCGAAAACTAATTTTTTATTGTTTTTTGACGCTTGGTTTTTTTACAATAAAATCATGCAATAAGTGTTCCATATTTGTGCCAGATAGAAGTTGTTCCGGTCAGGTAGGTGTCTTTGGCGGTCATGCGCGGACAAGCTCATTATTGATGGCTGTTGCGATGACTTCCAGGGTGTACGGTTTTTTGACTATACCGCGCACTCCAAGCTGCAGGGCCTCCTGTACCCGTTGACTTTCGGAATAGCCGCTGACAATAATGACTGCCTGCTCCGGGCGGATATCCCTGATCTTTCGATAGGTATCCAGACCGTCGATACCCGGTTCCATGATCATATCAAGGAGAACCAGGTCAAATGGTCTTTCGCTTAGAAGATGGACGGCCTCTTCACCATCGGCAACCATTTCCACCCTGTACCCCAGGGTGGTGAGGATACTGTGGCCCAGAGACCGCTGTTCCGGCGAGTCATCGACCAGAAGAACGGACTCCCCGTGACCCCTGCAGATAACCGGTGCCGGTTTGCTTGCCGGGGTTGTTGTGGCGTCCTGTTCCTGCATGGCGGGCAGCAAAACGGATATGGATGTTCCGCTTCCGGGAAGACTTTTCACATCGAGAAAGCCGTCATGGTCCTTGACCGTTCCCCAGACAACGGTCATACCAAGGCCAGTGCCGCTGCGGCCCATGATTTTACTGGTATAAAACGGTTCGAATATTCTGGCCAGATTCTCGTCTGCAATACCAACGCCGCTATCGGTGATGGTCAGGACCACATAATGGCCCGGCATGATGGTGTCATAGGCCTGGACCGGCGAATGGACATGACGGTTTCTGGTTGTTATGGTTATTGTCCCTTGTCCCTCGATTGCTTCAAAAGCGTTGACAACCAGGTTCATCACCATCTTTTCAAGATGAATGGGGGAACCGGAAACCATGGTCAGGGCGGGGAACAGGTCTGTCTCCACTTTTACCTGGGGGTGATTGTCGCGCAGGTTTAAAAAGCCAATACTTTTCAAGTAGTTATTGATAAGGGAATTGAGCTGCACCTCTTCCTTGACCGTAATCCCGCGGCGGGCAAGGGTAAGCAGGTCCTGGACAATTGCGGCTGCCCGGCTTCCGGCTTCCCTGATATTTTTCAGAGGTTCGCGCATGCTGCTGTCTGCCGGCAGATCAAGCAGCAACAAGTCTGGATAACTAACAATCCCCGAGAGAACGTTGTTCAGGTCATGGGCCACCCCGCCGGCCAGTTGTCCAAGGAGTTCCATTTTCTGGGCCCTGAGCAGTTCCGCTTCCAGGCGGATACGTTCCTCCTCCGCCCATTTACGCTCCTCCATCTCGACCCGCAGCTGCTTATTGGCCTGCTCAAGCTCGGCTGTTCTGAGTTTGACCCGCAATTCGAGCTGGTCTCTGGCCTCTTCCAGTTCCGCCTCCTTTGTCTGCAGTTTACTGATGGCGCCGGCAAGGAGTTGCTGTTTTTCCCGCATCGCCTTGCTTGCGTTG
>JALVAI010000270.1 GCA_027011235.1 Desulfobulbaceae bacterium | reverse complement strand
GGAACGGTTCGAAGGCAAGGCCAAACGGGTCATTGACAAACGGAAACTGTAGCCATGGGTGTACGTGCTGATGGACGGGTCGCTGCCGAGTTGCGTCCGGTCTCCCTGCAATATGATGTCCAGCCCCATGCCGCCGGTTCGGTCCTGATCAGGATGGGCGGTACCCATGTTCTGTGCGGGGTATCGATAGAGGACAAGGTGCCTCCCTTTCTCCAGGGACAGGGCAGGGGCTGGATTACCGCAGAATACGGCATGTTGCCCTGCGCCACCCACAGCCGCGCCAGGCGCGAAGCCGCTGTCGGCCGTTCCGGCCGTACCTACGAGATCCAGCGGCTCATCGGCCGCTCGCTGCGCATGATGGTCGATTTGCAGGAGTTGGGAGAACATACCCTGCGGGTGGACTGTGATGTGATCAACGCCGACGGCGGCACCCGCTGCGCCTCCATCACCGGGGCTGCCCTGGCCCTGAGGCAGGCCCTGGAGAAGATGGTTGCGGACGGGCAACTGGACGTCCTGCCACGTATCATGCCGGTGGCTGCGGTCAGCGCCGGGGTAGTGGCCGGCCGGGCCGTGCTTGATCTTGATTACAGCGAGGATTCGAGCGCCGAGGTTGATGCCAACTTTGTCATGAGCGGTGACGGCCGGTTTATCGAACTGCAGTGCACGGCAGAGGGAAAACCCTTTGATCCGGACATGCTGGCGCAGATGAGCGGACTAGCCCGACAGGGGATTGGCGAGCTGTTACGACTGTGGGACAGGGAGTGATCAAGAGAGGATTTTTCTTTTCAGCGTAGAAGTGGCTTGGGCCGCGAATTTTAAGCCTTCTGCCCTTTTGCCAACCGTCCCAGTATCTCCAGACCATCGGGGGTAAACGGTTCCCTGGTGCTTAAATCCAGGGCCTGGTCAATGGTCATGAACCAACCGTCCGCCACCTCCTCCGGCTGCAAGGTAAAGGGGCCGTCATGGGTGCAGGAAAATATCCGTCCCCAGACCCGGTTGTCCGCATCTTCAAAATAGTGATCAAATAGAAACCGGATTTTGGCCTTGATGCCTAACTCTTCTTCCAGTTCCCGCCTGGCCGAGTGCTCGTAACTCTCGCCGGCCAGGACAACGCCGCCTGCCGCCACATCGAGATAGCCGGGATACATGTCCTTGCTCATGGTCCGTTTCTGGACAAAAAGCTCCTGGTTTTTATTAAACACCAGGATATAGGAGGCCCGGTGGATGAGTCGCTGCCTGCGCATTATATGACGGGCGACAGCGCCGATTTCGTTATCGTTTTCATCAACAATCTGAACAATTTCCAGATCAGGGTCCCTGGTCATGATATCTCCTCCAACTGGCGCTTGTGGTGGCGAAATTCAAAACAGCGGTGTACACTTCCTCTGTGCCTGAAATCCATGGGCAGGGTCTGGTCGGTGATTTCCTTAACGCTAAAGTCGCGAGCCAGACCCTTTGCCAGAGAAAATTTTCTGAAATTGGTGGAAAAAAGAAGAATGCCCTCTCTGGAGAGGTGTTTCATGGCAAGGCGCAGGAGTTTTTCATGCTGCTCCTGGATGGAAAAGGTCTGTTTTCGGTGCCGGTTATTGGAAAAGGTGGGCGGATCGACAAAGATCAGGCCATAGCGTCCGCGTTTGCCCTGCAGCCACTGCATACAGTCGGCGCAGATGGTGGTATGAAGCGGGCCGCCATATCCGTTAAGGGAGAGATTGGCCTGGGTCCTGGTCAGGTATTTTTCAGAGATGTCAACGGTTACTGTTGAAGTCGCCCCGTGCATGGCCGCATAGACGGTGGCGGAGCCGGTATATCCGTACAGGTTGAGAAAGGTGCGGCCGCGGGCAAGCTTACCGATGCGGGCCCTGGTCTTTCTGTGGTCGAGAAAAAGACCGGTGTCGAGAAAGTCGGTGAAGTTGACCAGAAACCCGGCCCCGCCCTCGTGGACGACGGACAGCTTTCCACCTCTCTGTTTTTTTTGATATTGGCTTTTGCCCTTTTGCGGTTTTCTGGTTTTGATAAAGAGCTGGCTGCGTTTAAGGGAAAACATCCTGCGCAGGACCTGCAAGGCGGTGGTAAAACGCTCCGAGGCCTTCCCGGGGTCAACGCTGCCGGGCGGTGCATATTCCTGGACATGGACAAAGCGTTCATAGATGTCAATGGCCAGGTTATATTCGGGCATGTCGGCATCATAGAGACGAAAGCAGTAAATCTCCTTTTCTTGTGCCCAGGGGAAAAGCCGG
>JALVAI010000269.1 GCA_027011235.1 Desulfobulbaceae bacterium | reverse complement strand
GGATAAAACTTGACAAAAAATCTCGACGGATTTACATCCAGAATTCGTTTCTTTGTTCCCTGTCAGTTCAATGAACAGTCTTTGGCAGCCGGTGTGAAGCAACTTCCTTCCCGGGACCATTGATATTGTGCAACACGTTTTCCAGAAGCAGCTAAGACCTGATCCCACTGGAGGAGAATCGATACCGGTTATCAAGGGGTAGTCGAAAAACCAATTTTCCGCTTCGTCAGCCTCTCAATACTACCTTACCGCTCTGATTGGAGTACGGATGTCACCGCTGATATTGCTTATTCTGTTGCCATTTATTGGCGGTCTGGTTGCCCTCATTGACGGTCGCAGCAGGATTCGTTCCGCTCTCTGGGCCCTGGCCGGATTGCTCGGCGGCCTGGCGGCTGCCTGCAGGCCCGTATACTTTGTTCTTGGAACGGGAACCCCTTTTGTCCTGCATCTGCCCTGGGCCATGGCCGGGGGGAATTTTCAACTGATGCTGGATCCCCTGTCCGCTTTTTTTCTCCTTCCTGTTGTGATTCTCGGGCCGCTGTTTGGTCTGTATGGCATTCCCTATATGCGCCATTATTCCGGAGGCGGGTACCGCCACGGTATACACTGGTTTTTTTATAACCTGCTGGCGGTCGGCATGGTCCTGGTCCTGACGGCGCGAAATGGTCTCCTCTTTATGCTGGCCTGGGAGGTGATGTCACTGGCCCCGTTTTTTCTCGTTCTGTTTCATGATTGGGATAAAAAGGCCCGCTCCGCAGCCTGGGTCTACCTGGTGGCCGGACATCTCGGCGGTGTTCTGTTGCTGCTCTTTTTTCTCTTTCTGGGAACAAGCGGCCATAGTCTCGACTTTTCCACCTTCCATCCCCTGTCCCTGTCGCCCTCATTTCGCCATCTGCTCTTTGGGTTGGCCTTTTTAGGTTTTGGTGTGAAAGCGGGAATAGTGCCGGTTCATGTCTGGCTGCCCGAGGCCCATCCTGCCGCGCCCAGTCATGTCTCCGCCTATATGTCCGGGGTTATGATCAAAATGGGTATTTACGGGATCCTGCGGGCAGTGCTCCTGCTGGGCGGGCCGGTCTACAGTTGGGGCATGATATTGGTTGTGACCGGTGTTGTTTCCGGTATTCTTGGCGTTCTCTTTGCCCTGGCCCAACATGATCTCAAGCGGCTTCTCGCCTATCACAGTGTGGAAAATATCGGTATCATCCTGCTGGGTCTGGGGACAGGTATGATTGGTATCAGCCAGGGCAGTCCCGCTGTTGCTGTTTTCGGCCTTGCCGGTGGCCTGCTCCATGTCTGGAATCATTCCCTGTTTAAAGGCATGCTTTTTCTCGGTGCCGGTTCAATTCAGCAACAATGCGCAACCCTTGAAATTGATGAGCTCGGTGGTTTGAAGAGACAGATGCCGAAAACCGCCTTTTGTTTTCTCATTGGAGCGGTTGCAATCTGTGGTTTGCCGCCGCTTAATGGTTTTATCAGTGAATTTCTCATCTATTTCGGGGCCGTTCATGGCCAGGCAATTTTGCCTGCTGCAGGTAGTTGGCCCTTGCTGTTGACCCTGGCAGGGCTTGCCCTTATCGGCGGCCTTGCCGCTGCCTGTTTCGTTAAGGCCTATGGGATCATTTTTCTGGGCAGTCCCCGTTCCTCACATGCTGAAGATGCCATCGAAACCGGGCCTTCCATGTATCTGCCCATGGGACTGCTTGCCGTTCTCTGCATCAGTATAGGACTGGCGGCTCCCCTGTTTCTCCACCTTGTCCGACAGGCGGTTACCGTTTTTCTGCCCACTTTCCTCCCCCTTGCACCTTTTGGCGATGCGGCCCATCAGCTCGAGATTATTTCCCTTGTCGGGGCAGGTGTGATTCTTTTCGGACTTGGTTTTGGTCTGCTTCGTTATCTCCTGTTGAGAAATCGTCAGACAGGGCGGGAGGCAACCTGGGGGTGCGGTTATCAATATCCAAACGTCCGCATGCAGTATACGGCTTCCTCGTTTGCGAGGCCCATCACCCTGTTTTTTGATGCTATTCTCAAGACCAGGGTTAAAGGTGGGGTGGTCGGTGAACTCGTGGCCACCGGCGTCGGTTTACAAACGGATACCCCCGATCCCCTGACCCGTTTCTGTTTCACGCCTCTTTTGGGAGCTATTTCCGGCTTCCTTGGTTTATTGCGCTGGATGCAGCATGGCCGGGTACAGCTGTATATTCTCTATATTATCGCCACCCTGTTTGTGTTGTTGGCGGCCCTGGCAGGAGGGTGGTTATGAGCCTTGCGGCTGTCATCCTTTCTCTGCTGCTCTCCCCGCTTTTACTCAGCGTGATTAACCGGAGCAAGGCCTTGCTGGCCGGTCGCCGGGGAGCGCCGGTGTTGCAACCCTATTTTGACCTGGTTCGGCTGCTGAAAAAAGGTGCGGTCTACAGTGATGTGTCCGCCGGACTGGTGCAGCTGGCCCCGGTCTGTAATCTGGCAGCCCTTATGCTGTGTGCCCTGCTCGTGCCGTTGGGACCCCTGCCCGCCCTTGTCCATTTTCAGGGTGATTTCATTCTTCTTGCCTATCTGATGGGGCTGGGACGGTTTGTGACCATGCTCGGCGCCCTTGATACCGGCTCCAGTTTTGAGGGGATGGGCGCAAGCCGGGAGGCATTTTTTGCAGCCCTGGCAGAACCCGCCTTTTTCCTGGCCATGGCCGGCCTGGCGAAAATGACGAACTGCCAGTCTCTGACCGGTATGCTGCAGACAATTTCCATTCAACACTGGCAGCATAATGCGCCCTCGCTCCTTCTTATCCTGGTCGCGTTTTTTCTCGTTTTTTTAGCGGAAAATGCACGCATTCCCGTTGACGATCCGACAACACACCTCGAACTGACCATGATCCATGAGGTGATGATTCTTGATCACAGCGGCCCGGATCTGGCCATGATTGAATATGGGGTGGCGCTCAAGATCTGGCTCATGGCAGCCATTGCCGCCTCAATTCTGGTACCGCCGGGAACAAATCCCCTCTGGCTGCTCCTGTTTCTTGTCTTGATGGCCCTTATCGGCGGGCTGGTAGGGCTTGTTGAGTCGTCCATGGCCAGGTTGCGGTTGATCAGGGTACCGCAACTGCTGATCGGTGCCGGTGTTTTCGCCGGACTTGCCTTGTTTTTGGAGTTTGTCCAATGATATTTTTCTTTTTTTTCTCTCCACTTGGTATTGCCGGTGAGGGGAGCGGGGATTCGGCATGCTGACCCTGATGTCGCTTCTGCTCTTTCTGCTGGTGCTGACCAATCTGACCCTGCTTGGGAGCAGCCGGCTGGCATTCTGTATTCGCACCGTTGCCCTGCAGGGCGTGGTCCTGGGGCTGATACCGCTTGTCGGTCTGCAGCCGCTTTCCCTCCAGCATGGTCTCCTCTCTCTTACGGCCATAGTTCTCAAAGGCGGTGTCTTTCCCTGGCTGCTTCTCCGGAGCCTGCAGGTGGCCCGGGTCAAGCGGGAAGTAGAGCCATTTATCGGGTTTAACGTCTCGTTGAGTATCGGTTTTTTCGCCCTGATAAGCTCGGTGGTCTTTGCCTCGAAACTTCCCTTTGGCGACAATAAGGACAGCCTGATCATTGCCCTGGCCTTGTTCACCATGATTACCGGCCTGCTGTTGCTGATTTCCCGCCGCAAGGCGCTGAGCATGGTGCTTGGGTACCTGGTACTGGAAAACGGCATCTATGGCCTGGGCGCGGTGGTGGCCGATCATATCCCCATGGTTGTTGAATTTGGCGTTCTCCTTGATGTCTGGGTTGCGGTTTTTGGTATGGGCATTGCCATCTATCAGATCAACCGGGAGTTTGACCATACCGATGTCGACCGGCTGACGGAGTTGCGGGGATGAGTGGGGTGCTGATTATCTTTCTTCTCATTCCCCTGATGGGAATAGCGGCGCTGTTTTTTGTCCAGTGGGACAGGGTTATGTTCATGCTCTCCCTGGGCGCGGTATTGCTTGACGCGCTCTGTCTGCTGGTGGGCATCTCCGGCCTGCCGACCTGTCTGCCCATGCAGACAGCCGGGGGCTGGCTCTATATTGACCATCTCTCGGCCTGGCATCTTCTGGTGATGCTTCTTGTCTTTATGGCCGGTTCCCTGTTTGCGCCGGTATATTTTCGTGATGATCTTGACAGCGGGCGTTTGTCCCTTACGGCCGCCAGACGGTATAATCAGCTCTGGCTCGGGTCCCTGTGGACCATGACCCTGACCCTGCTGGCCAACAATATCGGTTTGATGTGGGTCGGCATGGAGGCCACCACCCTGGTGACGGCATTTCTGGTTTCCATCTATCCCAAGCCAGCCGCCATTGAGGCCATGTGGAAATACCTGATCATCTGTTCCGTTGGCATCGCCTTTGCCTTTATCGGCATTCTGCTGGTGGCAGCTTCTTTACCGGCGACCGGGGAGGGGAGTCAGCAGTTGTTCTGGACGCAACTCAGCATTGCCGGAGGATATAATCTCCTGCTCCTTAAGGCCGCTTTTATCTTTTCTCTGGTGGGGTTTGGCACCAAGGCCGGTCTTGCTCCAATGCATACCTGGCTGCCTGATGCCCACAGCCAGGCGCCGGGTCCGGTTTCGGCCATGTTTTCCGGCTTCATGCTCAACGCCGCCCTGTACTGTATTATGCGCCATGGCGCCATCGTCAACCATGCCCTCGGTTCTGATCAGTTTACCAGTCATCTTTATATCATCTTTGGCCTGGTTTCCATTGTCGTATCCGCCTCGTTTATTATTTCTCAGCATGATATCAAGAGATTACTTGCCTATCACAGTGTCGAGCATCTTGGCATCATCACCCTGGGCCTTGGCCTGGGGCCTGTCGGCTGTTTTGCCGCTCTGTTGCACACATTGAACCATTCCCTATGCAAGTCGCTCAGTTTTTTTGCTGCCGGCCGTCTCGGCCAGCTCTACGGCAGTTATACAATGGGTCGCATCCGCGGGGCGCTGCATGGTGCGCCGCTCTGGGGTATTGCCCTTGCCTGCAGCCTGTTGGCGCTTATCGGGGTGGCCCCTTTCTCGATCTTTATCAGTGAGTACCTGTTGGTCAAGGCGGCCATTGACCGGCAGGCCATGGTGGCGCTGGTGGTTTTTCTGCTTGGTTCCGGCGTGGTTTTTGTGGCTGCCCTTGAACATTTGATTCCCATGGCCTGGGGCGCAGGTGAGGACTTGCCGGGAAAACACTGTTCACTGCCGGCGGTGGCAGTGGTTGTCGGACTTCTTGGCCTGCTGCTCTTCTTTGGCCTGTATCTACCCGCGCCGATACAGGTTTTTCTCACCCGGGCAGCGGCTCTGACAGGAGGGCTGCCATGATCGAAGGCGCTGTGACAATCCGCAATAAAGAGTTTTTTCCCTTGCAGGATATTCCCTGTCTGCCCTTGCATAAATTTCAGGTGGCCCTCTCTGCCGGCCTGGCCGCCGGACTCTTTCTTGCCGCACTGCCGAAACTGTATGGACGGAAGGAGAAGAAGGAGGTCATTGCAGTCCTTCGTCACGATCAACGCCGGCGTCTGTATCTGCTGCGGACCGAAATCCCGTCCCGGTGGCCGTCCCTGGCAAGAGAATTTCCCCAGATAGCACCCTTTGAACGTGAACTGGCCGAAGAAAGCGGTTGTGTACTCCAGGATCATCCACAACCTGCCCCGCTTAGATACCTGCCTCAAACGGGCACGGCAGCCGACGAGGCCGGCCGTTATATCGGCAGCCAGTCTTTTCTGCAGGCTGAAGGTGAAGAGATGCACGAGGTAGCGGTGGGGCCCGTGCATGCCGGGATTATCGAGCCCGGTCATTTTCGTTTTCTCTGTCATGGGGAGACGGTTTTCCACCTCGAAATTGCACTTGGCTTTCAGCATCGGGGCATTGAAGCGGCCCTGCGTAACAGGATACCGGACCAGAGGATGTTGATGCTGATGGAAACCCTGGCCGGAGATACGACCATAGGACACAGCCTGGCCCATTGTCAGGCGCTGGAGGCCCTGGCTGGTATTACCGTGCCTGAGCGTGCCATGGATATACGTGCCATTGCCCTGGAGCTGGAACGGATTGCCAACCATGTTGGTGATCTTGGCGCCATGGCCATGGATGTGGGCTATGCACCGACCGCCTCGTTCTGCGGCCGTCTGCGGGGCGCGTTTTTAAATATTACCGCCATGCTCTGCGGGAATCGCTATGGTCGGGGAATCGTCCTTCCTGGCGGTGTCGGCCATGATCTTGACGAAGATCGTATCGGTACGATGGTCGACCAGGTCAAAAAACATTTTATCGATGTCACCGAGGCCGCTACTCTGCTCTGGAATACTCCTTCGGTAATGGCCCGGTTTGAAGAAACCGGAAGATTGAGCCGCAAGCAGGCAAAGGATCTTGGCCTGGTCGGACCTGCCGCCAGGGCCTGCGGCAGGGAAATAGATAATCGGGTGGATTTCCCCACCGGCAGTTATCGACACCATCGTCTACCAGTTTCGGTCTGGTTTACCGGCGATGTCCATGGCCGAGCCTTTGTCCGCTGGCTGGAAATTAAACGATCGGTTGCCTTTGTCCTTGCCAGGTTGCAGGACCTGCCGGGCCGGGAGGAGCAGACATCGCTTGGCAGGCTGCCCGCGGACCAGTGCATCGTCTCCCTGGTGGAGGGATGGCGGGGCTCGATATGTCATGTGGCGGTGACCGGGCCCGAGGGTGAGATAAGAACATACAAGGTGGTCGATCCGTCGGTACATAACTGGCCGGGCCTGGCGCTTGCGGTCCGGGGAGAGAGTATTATGGATTTTCCCATCTGTAACAAGAGCTTTAACCTGTCCTATTGCGGCCATGATCTATAATTTTTCCTCTTTTGGTCATTCCATCTCTTTTTCGGGAGAGTCCTATGATTCATAGTCTTCTTGCCCGTTATCACCAGGGCTCCCATACCATCGACTATCCGCGGGAACCGGCGCCGGAAATGGACGCCCGTTATCAAGGCAGACCGATAATTGACCAGAAACGTTGTCAAGGTCAGGAATGCACCATCTGCCTGGACTGTTGCCCTGGCGCTGCCCTTAAAAGAGAGCCGACCGGGCTTCTCTGTATCGACATGGGCCGCTGTCTCTTCTGTGGCGCCTGCGTGCGTCAATGCCCGCGGCATGCTCTTTCATTCA
Organism: Desulfobulbaceae bacterium; assembly: GCA_027011235.1. Lineage (GTDB taxonomy): Bacteria > Desulfobacterota > Desulfobulbia > Desulfobulbales > Desulfobulbaceae > DRLX01. The sequence continues at coordinate 860 of JALVAI010000269.1, read as the reverse complement.
GTCGTGATTTTCGTCTTGCCACCGGCAGGCGTGATCAGTTGATTGTCAATGGTGTGGAACCACCGACGGATGTGAGGTTGGATCAGCTTCGCAGGAAGTTGTTTCACCGCTCATTGAAATTGCGGCAGGTAAGCGCCGGTGGATGTAATGCCTGCGAGGCCGATACCAATGTCCTGGGAACCATCGTTTATGATCTGGGCCGCTTCGGTATCGGTTTTGTGGCCTCGCCACGTCATGCCGACGGTATTCTGGTTACCGGACCGGTGAGTATCAATATGAAAGAGGCGCTTTTGGCAACCTACAAAGCCGTTCCCGAACCAAAGGTGGTGATCGCCACCGGCGCCTGCGCCATCAGCGGCGGTTTGTTTCGTGGCCATCCAGAGACCTTGGCCGGTCTTGATGAAATTCTGCCGGTGGATCTCTATGTCCCCGGCTGCCCGCCCCATCCCATGACCATCCTTGAAGGGTTGCTGCAACTGGTGGGTATCGCCCCACGCGACCTTTCCAAAGAGTAGCATTTCATTTTCACCCCAGCCGTCATTATTATTTTGTCTTTTGCCTGCTGAGCAGTATACTTTAAAGAGGTGGATGCACAGCCTTACTGCCTTGAAACAGGAGGGATGGGCCGTATATTTTTTCTCTTCCCCGGCGAGCAAAAAACATGACCATGACTCGATACTCATTATTCAAATCAAACAGGAGAGGGCTGTTTCTTCTCGTGATTTTGATGGGCATCGGGATAAGTGTTTCCCTGGTCGCTTACTATAATTTTCGTCGGTATGAAAGATCCCTGATAGAACAAAAGGTTGAAGCGGACAGCCGTGTTCTCCGGCGGGAAATAGAGATGCTGCGGTATGTTG